>JBDSTO010000131.1:0-21370 GCA_039928255.1 Aestuariivirga sp.
GACAGAGGCATCGTACTGAAGTGAGTTTCGCTTTTCCGGCAGCGGCTCAAGCCGTCATCCCTATTCGAGGGTCCGCCCTGCAATTTCCTGTGCGCCGCATCTTCTGTGTGGGACGCAACTACAATGACCATGTGAAGGAAATGGGCGGCGTTGTGGGCCGCGACCCGCCATTCTTTTTTACCAAGCCCGCGGATGCCATCGTGACCAACGGCGTCTTTCCCTATCCAACACGAAGTGCCGATGTGCATCACGAAATCGAATTGGTGGTGGCGCTGGGGCCTGACGCCAAGATTTTCGCTTATGCCGTGGGCATCGATATGACCAGACGCGATTTGCAGGCAGAGGCAAAAAAACTGGCAAGGCCTTGGGATACGGCAAAGGCCTTTGATCATTCAGCGCCGGTTTCCACTCTCGTGAGGACGAGCGAAACGGGCTTTCTGACAAAGGGTGCCATTACGCTCGATGTCAATGGCGAGCGGCGGCAGATCGGCGACATCGCCGAGATGATCTGGAATGTGGCTGAAATTCTCGCCGAACTTGGCACTTACTTCGCATTGATGCCTGGTGATGTGATTTTCACCGGAACGCCTGCAGGTGTTGGTCCCATAAAGCGCGGCGACAAATTGCACGGTGCCATCGAAGGCGTAGGCGCTCTCGACGTTCTTGTGACGTAGATCTAAGCTTGGCTTAATTCCAAACTGGAGGGGTGCCTGCATGGCAGACACCCCCTCGATCGTTAAGCCGTGACGTAGGCCGTCTTCACCAGCGTGTAGAATTCTGCAGCAAAGCGGCCCTGTTCGCGCGCCCCCATGGATGAGCCTTTGCGGCCCCCAAATGGAACATGATAGTCAACGCCTGCTGTCGGCAGGTTCACCATCACCATGCCAGCTTGCGACTTGCGGCGGAAGTCATTGGCCGACTTCAGCGAGTTCGTATAGATGCCGGCAGACAGGCCAAACGGCGTGTCATTGGCCGTGGCCAAGGCTTCTTCATAACTGTCAACTTTGACAACTGAAGCGACAGGCCCAAACACTTCCTCGCGGTTGATGCGCATCGTGTTCTTCGTGTTGACGAACAACGCTGGCGAAAGATAATGGCCCTTGGTGTCGCGGTTCAAACGCTCTCCACCCCAGGCCAGTTCACCGCCCTCATCGCGCGCGATCTTGATGTAGTTTTCATCCTGCGCCATCTGTGATTCATCAACGACAGGTCCAATCTGCGTTCCCTCTTTCAAGGCGTGATCGACATTCAGCGCCTTCATCGCGGTAACCATCTTCTCGATGAACGCATCATGGATCTTTGATTGCACAATGATGCGAGAGGATGCCGTGCAGCGCTGTCCGGTCTGATAAAAGGCGCCATCAACAGCACCCGCAACCGCGGCATCAATGCCGGCATCATCCAGAACCACGAGTGGGTTCTTGCCACCCATTTCAAGCTGGAACTTTGCACCGCGCGTGGCACAAGCCAGGGCAACCTTAGCCCCTGTATCAACTGAGCCAGTGAAGGAGATGGCATTCACATCGCGCGAATTGAGCATGGCCTGACCCACCACAGAGCCGCGGCCCATGACCAGGTTGAAAACACCCTTAGGGAGTCCCGAACGTGAAATGATTTCGGACAAGGCCCATGCTGTGGCCGGAACCAGATCAGCAGGCTTGAAAACAACGGCGTTGCCAAAGGCCAGAGCTGGCGCAATTTTCCACGCCGGAATGGCAATGGGGAAATTCCATGGGCAAATAAGACCCACAACGCCCACAGGCTCACGCGTGATGTTGACTTCAACACCGGGGCGAACCGAGGCCAGCAAGGTGCCTTCGATGCGCAAGGCTTCCTGCGCAAAGAATTTGAAAATCTGTGCGGCACGGGTCGTCTCGGCAATGCCGTTGGCCAAGGGCTTTCCTTCTTCGCGCGAAAGCAACTTGCCGATCTCTTCCTTGCGGGCCAGAAGTTCCGTGCCGATAAATTCGAGCGCGTCCGCGCGCTGTTGCGGCGTTGAAAGTCCCCAGCCAGCCGAGGCGGCCTTGGCAGACGCAATGGCCTCTTCAGCCTGGGCTGCATTGGCTTGTGTGTACTCGCCCACAACATCTGAAATGTCGGATGGGTTGATGTCAGTCGTGACACCTGATCCATTCACCCATTCGCCGGCGATAAAATTTTGTTTGGCAACCATGTCTAAACTCTCCAATTTCATATGTATGACAAATAGCAGAACATCAGGCGCTGCGCAAAGCAATGGCGCCGCCCACAACCAGCAGGGCTCCAAGCGTCCGCCGCATGGACAAAGGCTCTTTCAGGAAATGTGCTGAAAAGGCCAAGGCAAAAAGAATGCTGGTTTCGCGCAATGCCGCCACCATTGCAATGGGTGCAACGCTCATCGCCCAGATCACAATCCAATACGCACTGCCCGAGGCCGCAGCCCCAATGATACCGCTGCGCCAGAAGGGTGCAACGGCTTTGAAAATGCCGGGCCCGCGCAAGAAGATTCCAGTTGCCAGCATGAAACAGGCATCCAGCACAAAGACCAGACCCGTATAGCCAGACGCTGCACCCGAGACGCGCCCGCCAAGCCCATCCACGACAGTATAGAGCCCGATGAACACCGATGTGCCGAACGCAAATGCGATTGTCGTTCGGTCTGCCTTCAGCGCAGAAGGTGAAAGCGCAATCAGCCAGATGCCGAGAATGAGAATGACGATGCCGACAGCGGCAATCGGGCTGACGGGATCATGGGTGAAGAGATAGCTTCCACACAAGGTGAGGAGCGGTGCCGTGCCGCGCGCCACCGGATAGACAAGACCGAGATCTCCGGTTTTGTAGCTCCGCGCGAGAAACAGATTATAGCCTGTGTGAAGGAGGCCAGACGCCACAGCAAACGGGTAACTGGCAGGCGAAGGTGAAGCAAAGACCAGAAGGATTGCAATCCCCATCACTCCCATCAGACTTTGCAGCAGGAACATGGCGAGGAAACGGTCAAGCGAGATTTTGACCACCACGTTCCACGAAGCGTGGAGAAAGGCAGCCACCAGAACAGCGGCAAAAACGTGGGTGCTCAAGACAGGCCCGAATATTCCGAAGTGTTTCTAGTCGAAAGCGGGCCAAAAAAGAAAGCCGCAGAGTGTGCTGCGGCTTTTAGCGAAGGTCGACCGAAATGTCACCAGCGACAATCAGGTGCAGAGGGCACCATTGATGACGGTCTGGTAGCAGGTGAGCAAAAGCGTTGAACGCGGGCGCAGCATGATTGTTTGGCCGACATTGAAGCTTGCCGCTCCAATAATGCTGTTGCCCATGATGGCTGCAAGATAGGGCGTGTAAATGATACAGGCGCGCGACACCACAAGGTCATTGCCCGATGCCATCAAGGTCGACATGTTGCTGGTATCAATGGTGCCCGTGCAAGCCGTGCCGTTGCCATTGTTGGTTTTCCAGATTCGCGTGGGGCTGCCGCCTACCATGCGATAGCCATAGAGTTCAAGGCGCACATCCGCCGCCACGGTTGGCTGGGTGATCATGTAGGCGCCATTGTAGAAATCTGAAACCTGGGAGAGCAGAATGTTGGTGCGTTGGGCCGCGACAAGATCGCCCACGGTTGAGGCTGCGGCAGTCACCTTGCGGTTGAAAGTGACAAGACCCGTCACATCCATCATGCCGAAATAAATGAGCAGCATAAACGGCATGATGAAAGCCATTTCAATGGCAGCGATGCCTTTGTCAGCGCGCAGAAAATGGGAGAGGTTTTTCATGGTGCTCTTCTCAACACGTGCCCGAGGAACTGAAAGGTTCATTCAGAAAAATTGCAAAACCCACAAGCCGACGGGCCGAATTGCTCATGATGTTGCCAAGATAGCTCATGCCGACCATCGAGAAATACCAGTCATAGGTGGCCACAACGGCAACTGGCTGCAGGGGCGCTCCGCAGGAAAAAGTTGCGGGGAATGGCGTGTTGGTGACGGAAGGACCAATGGTGATGAATGCAGGAACAAGCGCATTCAACTGCGCAAATGTCTGGCTGCTGTGGTTGACATAGACGGTAACCTTGCCGTTGCAATCAAGCAAAACACCAGCCGTGTTGCAGATAGCGGCTTTGAATGTGGCCGAAGAATAGTTGGCCGTTTGGGCCTGTCCCGTGCGGATGAGCCGACCGGAGTCCTGAACCGCAGATTGCAACGCATATTCGGAAAACAGCATCAAGCCGGTTTCGATGATGACGCCAAGAACGAGAAAGAAGGGTCCAGCCACCATGGCAAATTCAACCGCGGTCGCACCCTTTTCGGAATTCGAGAAATTCCTCCGTGTGCGGCGCAACTTCGCCATCACTAGCTTCAACATGCCAACTCCCCGCGGCAAAACCGCAAATTATTCCATCTCACTCTTGCAAATTCAGGTTGAGACGATTTGAAGAAGTTCGGTAAAATTTGAATGAAAAGAAAGATTTCTCTGAACCACAGGAAAATCAGGCTTTCAACCTATTGTGCAGGCTTGGGAGCCTCGGTTTCATTGGTTTTCTTGACGCCGGTTGCAAATGCCGCGCGTTGGCTGTTGTCGGCCATCGTGGCGCTGAGGAACGCGCTCGAATCGCCAGCAACCATCGCGGGCTCACAATCTGGCACGCAAGTATAAGTGGTGCGCGCGGGCGCACCCTTTGGAGCGCCCGAGAATACGCTCACCTGGTTGCGATAGTCATTGGCAACGATGAGATCAAGGTTGGCGAGCTTGTTGCCGGCAGTATCAAGAATCGTGAGATTGGTGCTGCCCGGTGCCTTGCCATGAAGAAACAACTGCTTGCCGTTCAAGGTCACGTCAGCAATGCCAGGGTTGCCGATCACCACCGTGCCGGGATCAGCGCTCAGCATCATCATCGATGTCTGGTCAGTCCGCAGGATAACGTCTTCGGCCAAGGCCGCGCCCGACCATGCCGACATGGACATCAAGCAGACTGCAAATGCACCACGCTGGAACAAACCCATCACTTCATCACTCCTTGGCCGCAGCCACAGTTCGGTTCCTGCTACTCTGGCGATGAATGGTGAATCTTCAGTTACCGAAACAAAGTCCAATCACATCCTCAAGGTTAACCTCACCTTTACGTTGGCCGTGGGAATGTCGGCCGGCTGATCGGGCCAATTGCGGCTGCGGTCAAACGGAACTTGTCGATGCTTCAGACGCTCTCCCAATCCCTGCTGCCCATTTTGTTGATTGCGGCAGCCGCCAGTGATGCCCTGTCATTCCGCATCCCGAATTGGTTGACGGGTCTGACCGCCCTGTTGTTTTTCCCAATGGCCTTGGCCACCGGCATGCCGCTCCATGAATTTGGCGTGCATTTGTTGGCGGGTGGATTGCTGTTTATTCTGGGCTTTGCGTTTTTCCAGCTCAATCTCTTTGGTGGTGGTGATGCCAAACTGATGGCTGCGGCCGGATTATGGTTTGGTACGTCGCAAATTTTGCCCTTCCTGTTCATGACAGCCATGGCGGGAGGGATTTTAGGACTGGTCATCGGCTGTTGGTCGATGACATCTATCTCATGGGAAATCCATGCCGAGAATGTTGATCTCGGAGGCGTTGGCAAGAAACTCCGCGCCCTGAAGCCGAATGTTCCTTACGGCCTCGCTTTCGCCATCGGCGGAATCATCGTGTTCAAGGACAGCTGGTGGATGAACCTGGTTGCCTGAACAAATAGCGGTTGGGTCATTAACCTAAATTTGACCATTCCGCGACAAGGTTAAGTTTCTGTTGGCGCTGTTTGCGCCGTGTGAGGTTGAAATGGGTAGCAAGCGGTTGGTGACATTGGTCTTTGCCTTGGGTTGTGCCCTGATGGCTGTTTTCTTGGCCCGCAACGCAATGAAATCAAAGCCAGTTGAACAGGAAGCCGTAGCACAAGTTCAAACCGTTGATGTTCTCGTCGCAGCAAAAGATGTGCAGATGGGTCAGAAACTGGGCCAGGGCACTGTCGCTTGGCGGAGTTGGCCCAAAGACAATGTGGACCCTAGTTTCATCACACGTGACACCAAGCCTGAGGCCATGACTGAGCTGGAACAGGCCCGTGCGCGGTTGACCATCTATCAAGGCGAAACAATTCTCGACAAGAAACTTTTGAAGCCAGGTGCAGGCGGCTTCATGAGCGCTGTGTTGCCCAAGGGCATGCGCGCCATTTCGGTTTCGATTTCTGCCCGATCTTCAGCCGGTGGGTTCATTCTGCCTGATGACCGTGTGGACGTGATCCTCACCCGCAAGATTGATGCCGGCGGCGTTCAGGCGGTGAAATCAGAAACCGTGATTTCGAATGTAAGAATTTTGGCGGTCAACCAGATCTTCAAAAAGGCCGCCGATGGTGAGCCTGTGGCTATGGCTGACGGCCAGACCGCAACCTTGGAGCTTGAACCGCGCCAGGCAGAAATTGTTGAGCAGGTGCAAAGCACGGGCGAACTTTCGCTGGCCTTGCGCTCAATTGCTGAAAGCGAGGGCAAGGCCCCCGACGAGATTATCCCCGAACTTGCAGACAAATATGCAGGCAAGGGCAAGCAAGAAGGCGGTGAAACCCGCTTCCTCCGTTACGGCGTTGAATCCTATGCGGCCAATCAGTGAGTAATATGATGACAAGCCAAATCCTGTTATTCAGCAAATCAAGACCCGCCCTGGCCCGCATGGCAAAACTTTCAGCCGCGGCAGCAGCGATATTGGGTTCCCTGCTGATGGTTGCCCCCATGCTGGCGCAAACCGCCCGCGCCACTGACATGGGCACCAGCACCAGTTATGATTCAGGCCATCATGTGCGCATCGGCCTTGGAAAATCGGTCGTCATCCATCTTCCAGGTGATGCCCGCGATGTTATTGTCGGCAATACGGCAATCGTTGATGCTGTGATCCGCAACAAGAACACGGCCTATCTCTTCGCCCACACCACGGGCCAGACCAACATCTTCTTCCTCGATGCCAACGGCCAGCAGATCATGGCGCTTGATATTGAAGTTGCACAAGACACGCTTTCCCTGACCAAGCTTCTGCAGCGCGCACTTCCCGGCAACCATCTGACAGTTGATGTGATCAACAACAGCGTGGTGATGGGCGGAACTGCCCTGAATGCGGATGAAGCCAAAAAGGCCATGGATCTTGCCACCCAGTTTGAAGTGGGCAATGGCGGTGATGCCTCAAAGGTTGTCAATACCATCAAGATCGCTGGTGAAGACCAGGTGATGCTGCAGGTCAAGGTCGTTGAAATGCAGCGCGACGTGTTGAAGCAATGGGGTATCAATTTCTCGGCCCTCATCAATGCCGGAAGCTTTGCCTTCAATCTTTCCAACGTGAACCCTTTCACCAACAGCCTGTTGAGCCCCAATGGCGGCTATGGCGCTGCGTTCAGCTCTGGCGGAACCAAGCTCAGTGGCGTTTTGACTGCAATGGAAAGCGACGGCATGTTGCATACATTGGCCGAGCCAAACCTGACGGCGATGTCGGGTCAGGCGGCCTCCTTCAAGGCCGGCGGTCAGTTCCCCTATCAGACCTGCCAGTTCTCGGGAACGGGCAGCGTCTGCGAAGTGGCTTTCAAGGACTATGGCGTTCAACTTGATTTCACACCCACTGTTTTGACGGCGGGCCGCATCAATCTCCAGATCCACACTGTCGTGAGCGAACTCGCCTCCGTCACCTCGGGCGCCCAGTCCATTCCAAGCCTCACCAATCGCGAAGCCAAGACCGTTCTTGAGCTGCCCGATGGCGGCTCAATGATGCTTGCAGGGCTGATCCGCGAAACCACGCGCCAGAATATTAACGGCACACCCGGTCTAAAAAAGCTGCCTGTATTGGGAGCGCTGTTCCGCAGCCGTGACTTTGTATCAAACCAGACCGAACTGGTGGTGATTGTCACACCGCACATCGTGCGCAGCGTGGCCCAGCGCCAGCTTGAATCACCTGATGCCAATTTCAATATCGCGACAGACCGCCAGACCATTCTGATGGGCCGCTTGAACAAGGTTTATGGCAGCCCGGCTAAACCGCCCGCGGGAAGTTATCAGGGCAACGTTGGGTATATAGTTGAGTAAGGGCGGGAACATGAAAAATCACAGCAAGTTTTACGTCCGGGCCGCATCACTGGCAGTCCTGCTTCTGGCAACCTCATTGGCGGGTTGTGCCGCCGATGACGCGATAATGGGTGACAACAGCTTCAAGCCATACAATGGCTCAGACAAATATCCGATCACCGTTGCAAAAGGCCCTGTCACGCTTGAGGTTGCCTCCAACCACGGCACCTTGCAGCCAGGCCAAGTCAATGCCGTGCAGGCCTTCCTTCATCAGGCAACATCAGCAAGTGTCACTGCCATCACCCTGGCAAGGCCCAGCGGTGGCGGCGGGTCAACACGTGTTGCAAGTGAAATTGCCAGCCTGATGGTAGGCCAGGGAATCCCACGTCAACGTGTTGTGTTTGCAACCTATGACGCACCCGGCAATGCTCCGGTTCGTCTTTCGTATGTTTCCACCTATGCCCGCACCAAGCCTTGCGGAAATTGGGAATCAGATTTGACCGACAGTTCGGCCAATGAGGGCGCCACCAATCATGGCTGCGCCGTGCAGGCCAATATTGCGGCCATGGTTGCCAATCCTGAAACCCTGGTGGTGCCCAACCCGTCTACACCGATCCCGGCAAACAGCCGCGTGACAGCGTTGACGGCTTTGACCACGGGCTCGACCAGCAGCGCACCCGCTGCATCTTCATCTTCAGCGGCAGCAGCAGCCCCATAAGCGACGCCGGACCAACAGCGGAATATCAGGACCACAACAATGAGCCAACCAGCAGAGCATAATCTTCAAGCCGCATCGGAAAATGCCCCGGTCGTCACGGTTCCGCGCATTAACATCGGTATATTCTGCGACAACCAGCAGACCGGCCAGATCCTGCAAACCGCAGTGACCGATCGGCGCATGGTCAAGGCCCATTGCACCATCCAGCTGGGTGGCATTGTTCAGGCCGCTCAAACCTACCGTCAGGAAGCAACACCCAATGTGATCGTGGTTGAAAGCCACGGTGACCGCGCGCAGATCATGAACGAACTGCAGCAGCTTGCAGAAGTCTGCCAGCCCAACACCAAGGTCGTTGTGATTGGCCACGTGAATGACGTTATTCTTTATCGGGAATTGATGAAGAATGGTGTGAGCGAATATCTCGTGGCCCCCATCACCTCGTTCCAGTTTATTGAAGCCGTGGCGGGTCTCTATAACGATCCAAAGGCAGCGCCCCTGGGTCGCATCGTAGCTTTTGTTGGTGCCAAGGGTGGCGTCGGCTCCTCCACCTTGGCCCACAATGTGGCCTGGGCCATTTCCCAGAAGATGGACATTGAAACTGTCATCACGGATCTTGATTTGTCCTTTGGAACGGCCGCGCTGAATTTCAATCAGGAAGGCGGCGGCGGTTTTCACGAAGCTCTCGGTTCTCCCGAGCGCGTTGATGGCACATTGATTGATCGTCTGATGACCAAGTTGGGCAACAAGCTGTCGTTGCTCAATGGTCCCGGTGGCATTGACCGCGAAGTTTCAATTGAAGCCCACGCCGTAGAAACGGTTTTGAATGTTGTCCGCCACACGGCACCGATGATCATCGTCGACGTGCCAAACCTGTGGGCACCATGGGTGAAATACACCCTGCTCAATGCCGATGAAGTTGTCATCACGGCCACGCCAGAACTTCCCGCTTTGCGCAACGCCAAAAATCTTGTCGATATGCTGAAGCTGGGCCGCCCCAACGACAAGCCGCCGATTTTGGTTTTGAACCAGGTTGGTGTGCCGAAACGCCCTGAAATTTCCGTAGCCGATTTCAGCAAGGCCTTGGGTCTGACCCCTTCGGTGATCATTCCCCACGACCCACAAAGCTTTGGCCAGGCCCAGGGCAATGGCCAGATGGTGTTCGAAGTTGCCCCCAAAGCCAAGGCGGCCGAGGCCTTGTTTGCGCTTGCTGAAAATATTTCAGGAAAAGCCAAGCCTCCAAAGCCTGCAAAATTCGCCCTGCCCAAACTTTCATTCTTGAGCAAGAAGTAAGGAATACCACGGATGTTCGGCAAGAAAACCGATACAGGCTTGACCCCTCCGGTCTTCATTCCGCCTTCGCCCGCGGCCGCAGCACCCCATGTTGCAAGCCAGGGTGCGGGCATTGCCGTGCCAGACATCAGGCCCGCCGGACAAGTCGCTCCCGCTCCGGCCCGCCCGGCAGCAGCCGTGGCTCCCCCAAAGCCCGCAGCCGAGATCAAGCAAAAATCGGATTCTTACTACGACATCAAAAGCACGATCTTCAATGCTTTGATTGACGCCATTGACCTGACGCAACTCGGCCAGCTCGACCGCGACGCCGCGCGTGATGAAATCCGAGACATCGTCAATGAAATTATAGCCCTTAAAGATGTCGTCATGTCGATTGCCGAGCAGGAAGAACTGCTCGAAGACATTTGTAACGACGTTCTGGGCTATGGACCGCTCGAACCATTGCTGGCCCGCGATGACATTGCCGACATCATGGTCAACGGTGCTGACACAGTGTTCATCGAAGTCGATGGCAAGATGCAAAAGACCGGCGTGCGCTTCCGCGACAACGCCCAGCTTTTGAATATTTGCCAGCGCATCGTGAGCCAGGTTGGCCGCCGTGTTGATGAAGCAAGCCCGATCTGCGACGCGCGTTTGCCAGATGGTTCGCGCGTCAACGTCATTGCGCCGCCACTCGCCATTGATGGCTGCGCGCTCACCATTCGTAAATTCAAGAAGGACCGCTTGAAGCTGGCTGACTTGACCAAGTTCAAGTCAATCACGCCTGAGGGTGCGATCATTCTCGAAATCGTTGGCCGTGTCCGCTGCAACGTCCTGATCTCAGGCGGCACGGGCTCTGGCAAGACCACCCTTCTCAACTGCCTCACCGGCAGCGTCGATCATGACGAGCGCATCATCACCTGCGAAGACGCAGCCGAACTTCAATTGCAACAGCCCCATGTGGTGCGCCTTGAAACCCGCCCGCCAAATCTCGAAGGCGAAGGCGCCATCACCATGCGCGACTTGGTCAAGAACTGCCTGCGTATGCGCCCCGAACGCATCATCGTCGGCGAAGTCCGTGGGCCCGAAGCCTTCGATTTGCTGCAGGCCATGAACACCGGCCATGACGGCTCCATGGGAACACTCCACGCCAACTCCCCCCGCGAAGCCATCTCGCGTCTTGAATCAATGATCACCATGGGTGGCTTCTCGCTCCCGTCCAAAACCATCAAGGAAATGATCGTGGGCTCGATCGATGTGATTGTGCAGGCCTCGCGCCTGCGCGACGGTTCACGCAAAATCACCCACATCACCGAAGTTGTCGGCATGGAAGGCGATGTCATCATCACCCAGGATCTCTTCATCTATGACATCGTGGGCGAAGATGCCGGTGGCAAGATCATCGGCCAGCATCGTTCAACCGGAATTGCCCGCCCCCATTTCTGGGACAGGGCACGTTATTACGGCGAAGAACGCCGCCTGGCCGACGCTTTGGAAAAGGCCGAACAACGCAACGTTGGCGAATAGGAATTGATCAATGTTTGGCGCTGATCTTACGCAAATTGCTTTTCTGGTGACGGTGGTTCTGGCGGTGGGCGGCGTTGTCAGTGCCGTGGTTCTGCCGCTGCTGTCTGACAACCCCGCACAAGATCGCCTCAAGGCCCTCTCTTCGGATGGTCCAAGGAGGGCAAGTGGCCTCACCGGCTTTCGCGCCCGTTTTGCCGAAGACACCAAGGATGTGCGTAGAAAGCAGATTCAGGAATCTCTGAATCAGGTCGTCGACCGTGAAAAGCAACGCAAACGGCGGGTAACACTCGCCATGGCGCTGAAACAGGCAGGCCTTGAAACCTCGGTCAGAACATTCTGGATGTTCTCAATAGGCTTTGGATTGTTCGCCGGTGTATTGGCCAAAGGGTTTGGTGCGCCACTGTATTTGGCGGGCGCATTGGCGTTTGTCGGAGCCCTGGGGCTTCCCCGCTGGTTCATCGGGTTTTTGCGCAAGCGCCGCCAGAATATTTTCATGAATGATTTTGCCGATGCCATTGACGTCATGGTGCGCGGTTTGAAGTCGGGCCTGCCCGTCTCGGAAGCCATGAAGATCATCGCCACGGAGTCAGGTCCGCCGGTTGGTCCTGAATTCATGGAAGTGGTGGAGGGCCAACGCGTTGGCATTACCATTGACCAGGGTGTTGAACGCATGGTCGAGCGCATTCCGCTGCCAGAAGTGAACTTCCTCGCCATCGTGATGACCATTCAATCCAAGACCGGCGGCAACTTGTCGGAAGCTTTGGGCAATCTCAGTCGCGTGCTGCGTGACCGCAAGCGCATGAAGCAGAAAGTGAAGGCCGTTTCGCAGGAAGCCAAATCATCGGCTGCCATTATCGGTTCACTGCCCTTCATCATCATGGGTGCATTGACCATCCTCAATCCGAATTATCTGAAGCCACTCATCGATACGCATACCGGAAACATCATCATCGTCTGCAGCGTCACCTGGATGACCATTGGTGTTCTGGTGATGCGCAAGATGATCAACTTCCAGATCTGAGTTTCAAGAAAGCCGTCCCATGAACCTCTTCACCAGCCTGTTCCATGTGGAAATTATTGTAACCCTCCTCGCGGGGCTTGCAGTATTTGGCACGGTGTTCACGCTCGCGGCTCCCTTTCTCGAAACCGACAAGCTGAATTCGCGCATCAAGGGTGTGACCTCTGAACGCGACAGGTTGAAAGCCGCGCAGAAAGCCTCACTTGCAGGTGGCGAAGTAAAGCTTCGCGACAAGGTCAGCAAGGGTGCCTATGCGCAAATCGTCGATGCCTTGAACCTCCGGAAAGTGTTCGAAGCCGAGGCTTCGCGCGAGAAGTTGCGCCAGGCCGGCTATCGTTCTGAAAGCCATTTGATCACATTCCTTGCGGCCCGCGCCATTGTTCCAATCGTCGTGGGCTTGATCGTTTTCATTTATACGTCCACCCTCTATGCTGACCGTGTATCCCCCAACATGCGCATTACGTCCTCGCTCATTGCCATGGTCATGGGCTTTTACGTTCCGACAGTCTTTGTGAAAAACCTTGTCACCAAACGCCAGCATTCAATCAAGCGTGCCTGGTCGGATGCGCTTGATCTTCTGCTGATCTGCGTTGAATCAGGAATGGCGCTTGAGCCAGCGTTGATGCGGGTATCGAAAGAAATCGGTTCACAGTCCGTGCCATTGGCTGAAGAAATGACATTGACCGTGGCCGAGCTTTCGTTTTTGCAGGATCGCCGCAAGGCACTCGACAATCTTTCCAAGCGCACCGGGCTTGAAACCGTGCGCTCGGTGGTCACAAGCCTCATCCAGTCTGAACGCTATGGTACGCCTTTGGGTCAGGCCTTGCGCGTATTGGCGCAGGAAAACCGCAACGACCGTATGGCCGAAGCTGAAAAAAAGGCCGCGGCCCTGCCACCAAAACTGACCGTGCCGATGATCCTGTTCTTCCTGCCGATCATTTTCGCCGTCATCCTGGGGCCATCCATCATCATGGTCACGAAGGCGAAATAGATTTTTCTCGCTGGGTTTGCGTGAAGGCGGAAAGCCCGTGGCGCGTCTTGTTCCAATGGAAGGGCTGCACGACAAATTCCCAAACCGCACGCCAGGCGGCAATGCCGATCAACACCCAATAGATTGGAAGGGTGCAAATCGTCAGCGTCCAACCGCGAATGCCTTTGCGACGAAGGGCCAGCCTCGCACCATATCCGGCAAGGCCGTAGCCCAAAAGACTGACGGCGATCGACAGGCTGACCATGAGCCCATAGAGGCTGGTCATTTCTGAATGGGGGGCAAAGGTGAACAGCCGCACGGTGAGCAGCAGAAAAACCGGATAGAGCAGGGCCGAGGCAAAGACGGCGATGGTGGAGCACACAAACACCCACGTGCCGGCAAGACCAAGTTCACTCACCAATCGACCAGGTTGCCTTGTGTGGACGAGCCAGGTCTGCAAAAATCCTTTGAGCCAGCGGGTTCTCTGGTTGATCCAGTTTCCAAGACTGGTGTTGGCCTCTTCATAGGTCAGGCTGTCGAGAGTGGCGGTTTCATAACCAAAGCGCGCCAGCCGAAAGCCAAGGTCAGCATCTTCGGTCACGTTGTAAGGGTCCCAGCCGCCGACAGCTTGAAGCGCAGAGACGCGGAAGTGGTTTGAAGTTCCACCCAAAGGCAGCGGCAGGTTCAATTCGGCAAGGCTTGGCAACAATTGCCCAAAAAGAATTGCGTATTCGATGGTGAATTGCCGGGCCAGCCACCCTTCATTGGGATTGTAAAAACAAAGCTCGGCTTGAAGGCAACCAAGCTCTGGTCCGCCACGGACAAATTTCTGCGCGGCTTTGCGCAATTGCATGGGCTCTGGAATGTCTTCGGCATCATAGATGGTGAGCAATTCGCCCCGCGCGAATTTCAACGCATAGGCGAGTGCGCGCGGTTTTGTTTGAGGTTTCCCCGCAGGAACGATGATGGCTTCAATGCCGGGAGGAAGCGGCATGCGCGCCAAGGCCCGCTGCATGGCCGTATCGCTTTCCTCGAGTACGAGTTTGATATCGAGCTTTTCCGCCGGATAGTTGAGGGCTGAAAGCGCCCTGATCAATTGCGGCAGAACCCGCGTTTCTCGAAACACCGGAACGAGCACAGTATAAATCGGAAGTTCTGCATCATCCAGGGCGGCGGGCTCTGGTCGCCTGCGGGGTGCCGATGATGTGAGCCACAGTAATTTTAGTGAAAGCGTGAGCAGGAAGAAAATGTTGAACAGGATGGCGATGCTCAACGTCAGAGCCACCCGCGAAACCATCATCGCAACCGCTGTGATGACCAGGCCGGAGATGACCAAGGCCAATCCCTGCTCAGCCGTCAATCGCTTTGCCGCCGAAAATTCAGGCCTGCGCCGCCGCAAACCTTCCGTTGCTTCCAGCCTGAGGCGGGCTCCCAAGATGCGGCGAACCGCATCAAGGAAGACGACTCTGGGAAGATGCGCCACCACATGTCCGCTTGAAGTCAGATTGTGCTTCACGGTTTTAGCGCCAATCACCGCATAGAGAATAAGTTGCGGCAACCAGGCCACGGGCAGAATGTCCTGGGTGAAGGCGCGTTCGCATTCTCTGGGCGACAGCCTGCGGAGGATGTCGCCCAGCAATTCCTGCGGCAATTCAGGCAAGACTTTTTGCGTGTCTTCCCCTAAATTCAAATCCACGCGCGAGGCCGCCAACTTGTCCCCGTCAGGATAAACATGACCAGACATACTGTCCCCCACCGGTTGCCCTTTCCGGTTTGGCTACCTAAGACCAGAAAAAGAAGGATGGGCAACTATGCGTAGAGTGTGGCCAGTAATAATTTTACAAGGCTTGGTTGTCGGAGCTTTGGCTGTGCCAGCCGAGACGGCTGAAACCTTGCCAAAATCTGCCTTCCCCCATCTGCGCCACGCTGATCCTTCAGCACCTCCTCTCGCAAAGTTGCCCGACGCCAGCCTGAACCTGTTGACGGATGAGGATTTTGCACCGTTTTCATTTCGCAATGACAGTGGCGCGATAAAGGGGATTTCGGTTGATTTGGCCATCGCCGCTTGCGCCGAAATCCAGATCAAATGCCAGATCATTCCAAAGCCCTATGCTGATCTTGTGTCTTCCCTTGAGAAGAAGGAAGGAACCGTCATCATCGCTGGCCCTGCAGCGAGTGATGCACTGCTGCAGAAGGTCGATATGACCAAGCCTTATTTTGCGTCCTCGGCCGCATTTCTGGTGCGGCCCGGATCAGGCTTGCAACGGCCCGGACCAAAATCGCTGGCCGGAAAACGTTTGGGCTTCGTCAAAGGCACCATCCAGGAGGCGTTCCTGCAGAAATATTATGAGCGCGCCGCTCTGACGCCTTATGAAAACGAACAGCTGATGTTGACGGCACTGCGCTCCGGCGGCCTTGATGCCGTCTTGATGGACAGTTTGCGCGCCGCATTTTGGCTGAAGGGAGCAGATTCCCGTGGCTGCTGTGTGATGCTGGGTGAGCCCATCACAGATCGCAGCGGTCTCTCGAAGGGGCTTTCCATGATGGTCGAAAAATCGAGACCTGATGTGACGGCAGCATTTGACCGCGCACTTGATGAACTTGATGAAAAATCCGAAACCGCAAAGATCTTCGCGCGTTATTTGCCCGCGTTGAAGTGAGGCGCTTGCAACCCCGTCAAAATTTCGCGCACCAGTGCGGGTCCACGATAAACCAGCGCTGAATAGACCTGCAGCAATGAGGCACCGGCCTCAAGCTTGGTTCGCGCTGTGGTCAAATCAGAAATTCCCCCTGCAGCAATCAAGGGAATGCGGGCTGACGTCATTTGATGGAACAACCGAAGCTTCTGTGTTGAAAGATCAAACAAGGGCTTGCCTGAAAGCCCGCCGGATTCTGATGCGAAGGGCGAAATCAGATTAGGCCTTGTTAGCGTCGTGTTTGAAATCACCACGCCATCAACAGCCCCACCCGATGTCAACTCCGCCACATCTCCCAAATCCTCATCAGAAAGATCAGGTGCAATTTTGAGCAGCATCGGCGTTTTGTTCTGGCGCGCCTTGTTCAACCGCTCGAGCAGGCGTTGCAGCTCTTCGCGGCCCTGCAGGTTTCGCAAGCCCGGCGTGTTGGGCGAGGAAATATTGATGGTGATATAACTGGCGAGTGATGAAAACCGCTTGAGCCCCAGCACATAATCTTCAATGCGGTCAGTGGAATCCTTGTTGGCCCCGATGTTGACACCAACGATGCCGCCGTTGTTGCGCCGCGCCTCAAGCCGGGCCAACACCACATCATGCCCGTCATTGTTGAAGCCCATGCGGTTGATAACAGCCTGGTCATCAACAAGCCGAAACAGCCGCGGGCGCGGATTGCCCGATTGGGGTTTGGGCGTCACCGTGCCGATTTCAACAAAGCCAAATCCCAAGGCCAGCATGGCGTCTGGCACTTCAGCGTTCTTGTCGAACCCCGGCGCCAGCCCCAATGAATTTGGAAATTCCAGCCCGAAGAGTTTAACGGGCGCAGAAGGCACACTCTGCCGCCCACCCAGGCCGAGCGCCAATGATTTGATGGTCAACCGATGCGCCGTCTCGGCATCGATGGCATGAAGCAGGGGCTTTGCCAGTTGAAATCCAAGTGCACCAAAGCTCATGGCAACAGGCCTTCGGGAAAATCATGCGCCGCCCCATTCCACGGCAGATCCCTCACCCAGGAAACCTGTTGGGGATCAATCGTTCCATAGACATGCGGGAACAGGGCGCCACCGCGTGAAGGCTCCCATTTCAAATGGGTTACAACCGCCTGCTCGGGAACGGCAACGAGAACAAGATCATCAACGCCTGCAAAATGCCGCGCGGCAGTTTCTTGGACCTGGGCCATGGTTGAAAGGTGGATATAGCCATCAGCAAGGTCAATTCCCGATCCTGCGAATGTTCCTTCGGCCTTGGCCCGATCCCAAACTTTCCGCGGCAGAATTTTATAGAAGACTTGCAAATCTTTTCCCCAAATTCCGCTGGACAGCTAAATCCGCAAGAGGTAAACCTTCCTATCAGAGGCAAATAGTTTGACAGGTGCAAGGCGATGTTTACACACAAGCAGGTCTGGGCGGCAATCGATACCATTGCCGAACGCTATGGTTTTTCAGCTTCGGGACTGGCCAAAAAGGCAGGCCTTGATCCCACCTCCTTCAACCCTTCAAAGCGCAACGGCCCTGATGGCCGCCCGCGTTGGCCCACCATGGAATCGATTGACCGCGTGCTCACGGCATCGGGCGCACCCGTCGATGAATTCATGGATCTTCTGGCCAATCGCAAAGGCCAGCCGCCGCGCATGAAGCAAATCCCCATGCTGGGTTTTGCCAAGGCGGGCAAGGGCGGCTTCTTTGATGATTCAGGTTTTCCCTCCGGCAATGGCTGGGAGGAGATCGATGTGCCCGGTGTCACCGACACCACCGCTTACGGCCTCGAGATCACCGGAGACTCAATGGCCCCGGTTTACCGAGAAGGCGACACCATCATCGTCTCGCCATCAGCCACCATCCGCAAAGGCGACCGCGTTGTGGTGAAAACTTCCGATGGCCAGGTCATGGCCAAGATCATGCAGCGCCAGACCGCGCGCACCCTGGAACTCGCCAGCTTCAACCCCGCCCATGATACCAAGACCTTGGACATGAAAGACGTGGACTGGATGGCCAGGATCATCTGGGCCAGCCAATAATTCAGTCCAGCGCCTTTACCAGACGATCAAACACCAGCCGCACGCGCCGCGTGGGTTTGAGGTCTTCATGCATCACGATCCAGCTTTCAAGAATGAAGCTCATCTGAGGCAGTACGCGAACGAGACTTGATTGCGCGGCAAAGCGGGTCTGGCAAACGCCTATACCAAGCCCGGCGCGAATGGCGGCCAACTGCGCCAAGTCGCTATCGGTTTTGAAAACAATGTTTTTCGGGGGTTTGAGTTTGACCGCCTGAAAGGCCTTGGCCGTGAGATAGCGCCGATCATCACTGATGAAACGTCCCCGCTCAACAAGCTCGTCATAAGTCTTCGGCGCGGGATAGGTTTTGAGAAATTCCTTGGTGGCATAAAAGCCCAAGGGAACCGGCTTCACCTTGCGCGCCAGCAACGCCTCCTGCTTGGGTGCCACCATGCGAACCGCAATATCCGCCTCGCGGTTAAGCAAATCATCGACGCGGTTGGAGAGCACCAGTTCAGTTTTAATACCAGGATAGTCCCGCATGATGGACGATAAAATCCGGGGCAGAATTTCTACGCCATAAATTTCGGGGCAGGTGATGCGGACCGTTCCATTTTCTCCGCTGGCGCTGCCCGAAGCTCCGCGCTGAAACGCCCCCATGGCCGCTTCTGCTGCTTCGGCTTGCGCGAGTAGGCCGGACCCTTGATCGGTAGGCAAAAGGCCGGAGGGCGCCCGCGTAAATAAAGTCACCCCCAGCTCAGCTTCCAAGGCCTCGATCTGCCGTCGTGCAGTGGGCTGGGAAATGCCCATCGCGCGGGCCGCGGACGAGAGACTGCCCTGCCGCATCACCATCAAATAGACCTTGACCAAATCCCATGACGACAAAAGTGAGTTCATAAAAATATGATAGGCGGATGAACACAGATAGACAATGGTGTTTATCACGAGTTGGGCCCATCTAGATCATGAAGCGCGCAATTGTTGCGCCCCTTGAAGGATCAAACAATGACCACGACCGAAAATCTCAACACTGCCGTTACCACTGATGGCGTCGTCTCAGGCATTCCCAATCTTCTTTTGCGTGGCGAAGGGGCACTGGTTTTGGCGGCAGCAGCCTACGCCTATTCCCAGCAAGGCTTTGGCTGGTTGATGTTCGCGCTGCTCTTCCTTGTGCCTGACATTTTCATGGTGGGCTTTTTGAGTGGCAACAAACTGGGCGCCATCATTTACAACATCGGCCACACATATCTCGTGCCTGCTGCTGTGCTGGTAGCGGGATGGTCCTTGGCCTTGCCCATTCTTGTTGCCATAGCCACAATCTGGATCGGCCATATCGGCTTTGATCGCATTCTCGGCTTTGGCCTCAAATATCAGACGGGCTTCACATTCTCACATTTGGCAGCGCCAAAAATTTGAACATCGCTCGAGCGGAAGACGAGTCTCGATCCCCTCTTCCCGCACGGGGGAGGGGCATGAGGTTTTACCTCACATTGATGCTCTTTGCCCTAAGGCAACAATCCGCCCTTCAGCGCCTTCTCAATCAGCTTCACCGTGTTGCCAACACCATAAAGCGCCGCAAAAGACCCGAACCTCGGGCCTTTTTCTTCACCGAGAAGCACCTGATAGAGCATGTTGAACCAGCTCTGCGCCACGCCGATGGAGCCATCCTTCTGCGTTGTCGTGTAAGGCTCGCGCCGCCCAATGTCATAGACCTTCTGCTGAATGGCATCAGGCGTTGATCCCTCCGGCAATTCGCGCAACGCCGCCGCCAGATCTTCCAGCGCCTTGGCCTCATCAGCTGTCGCCGCGCGATATTTTTTCGCGGGCTTTACGAAATCTGTGTAGTAGCGAATGGCATAACCAACGAGAGCATCCAGTCGCGGATGCGTGGCGGATGTCACATCCGGCATATAGCGCTGGATGAATGCCCACATCACGGCCTTGTCTTCAGTGTTGGCCACCGCCGCTAAATTCAACAACAGCGAGAATGTGACGCCACCCGATTCAGGCGCTGGTGGATTTCCCGAGTGAATATGCCAGACCGGATTCATCAACTGGTCTTTTGGCTCAACCTGCTTGGGGTAACCCGCCAGATATTGCGCGTAGTCATCAACGGCGCGCGGCACCACGTCAAAATAAAGCCGTTTGGCCTCGCGCGGCTTGTTGAACATATAAAGTGCGAGCGAATTGGGATCGGCATAGGTCAGCCATTCATCAATGGTCAGGCCGTTGCCCTTTGATTTGGAAATCTTCTGGCCCTTGTCGTCAAGGAACAGCTCATAGACATAATGCTCTGGTGCGGGCACGCCGAGGATTTCGCAAATCGCATCATAAATCGGTGCGTTGGTCTGATGGTCCTTGCCGAACATTTCAAAGTCCACATGCAAGGCCGCCCAGCGCATGCCAAAGTCTGGCTTCCACTGCAGCTTGGTGCGCCCGCCGCGCACATCCAAGGTCACATCGCTTCCGTCTTCATCGGCGAATGTAATCGTGCCCTTCTTTGCGTCCCAGGCCTTCATCGGCACATAGAGCACGCGACCCGAGATCGGCGAGATCGGCAGGAAGGGCGAATAGGTGGCCTGGCGTTCCTCACCCAACGTGGGGAGCATAACCCCCATGATCTCATCATATTTTTCGAGCGCGTGGATGAGCATGTCGTCGAACTTGCCTGACTTGTAATATTCCGTCGCCGAGGCAAATTCATAGTCAAAGCCAAACGTATCAAGAAAACGGCGCAACATCGCATTGTTGTGATGGCCATAGCTTTCAAAGCCCTCGCTGTAAGGGTTGGGCACTGAGGTCAACGGCTTGTGGAGATGTGGCAAAAGGAAATTCTTGTCCGGCACGTTCTCAGGAATCTTCCGCATGCCGTCCATGTCGTCGGAAAAACACAACAGACGCGTCGGCAGATCCGACATCAGCGAGAAGGCCTTGCGCACCATGGTCGTGCGCGCCACTTCGCCAAACGTGCCGATATGCGGCAGGCCCGAGGGGCCATAGCCGGTCTCGAACAAAACCGATTTCTGCCCAGATTTCTCTACCCGTTTCAGAATCTTGCGCGCTTCCTCAAAAGGCCAGGCCTTTGATTCAAGAGCAGCAGCGCGAAGGGCGGGAGAGGTGGTCATTGCAATCGGAACTTTCAAATGAATGCTGGCGTGTTTAGGTA
>JBDSTO010000132.1:0-12924 GCA_039928255.1 Aestuariivirga sp.
GACTGATGAACGCGTGCGCGACTACGGCAAGAATTTTCCCGCAAGCCAAACCCATGTGGTTCACGCCGCAAGCCCCTCGCTCAAAAAACCGTTGAGCCTGTTCAAGCTCTATGGCGGCTATCGCAAAGCCAAAGCTATTTTGCGCCAACTGAAGCCTATTGCCGTGGCAGGCTTTGGCGGCTACCCGTCTTTTCCACCTTTGATGGCTGCGGCTTCATTGGGCATTCCAACCTTGGTGCACGAACAAAATGCTGTGCTGGGACGCGCCAACAAGTTTCTGGCGGGCAGGGTGGATGCCGTGGCTTCGTCATTTCAAAATCTCATTGGGCTTTCGCCAGCCATTGTAGGAAAATTGACCTTCACCGGTAACCCCGTCCGCGCCATTGCCCTCAAGGAAAAGGCCGCGACATTTCCAAACCTCACCAAGACTGGCCCCTTCAACCTGGTGGTTTTTGGTGGCAGCCAGGGTGCAAAGTTCTTTTCTGATTTTATACCAGATGTGTTTGCCGCTATGCCTGCTGCTACCATCAAGCGCCTAAAGCTCACCCAGCAATGCCGTGCCGAAGACATGGCCCGTGTCAGCGCTGCTTATTCCAAACTTGGTCTGGACGCTGACCTTCAACCCTTCTTTTCTGATATGCCGCACAGGCTGGCCCTGTCGCATCTCGTCATCTGCCGATCAGGTGCCTCGACCATCGCGGAGCTCGGTGTCATCGGCAGGCCCGCCGTCATGGTTCCGCTGCCCCATGCTTTGGACAATGACCAACTTAAAAATGCCGAGAGTTTTGCACACGCAGGAGCAGGCTGGGTAAAACCACAGCCCGCCCTGAAAGCGACCGAATTTGTAGGTTTTCTGGAAGGGTTGATGGTCGAGCCTGCAGCCCTTAAGAAGGCCGCCGATTTGGCTTTGAGCCATGGCAAGCCCGACGCTGCCGAGCGCTTGAGTGACCTTGTGGAAAAGATTGCGGCGCGCCGCACGGTTTGACTGGAGAGATAAAACTATGAAGCTTCCACGCGAAGTCGGCCCCATCCATTTCATTGGAATTGGCGGTATCGGCATGAGCGGCATCGCCGAAGTGATGGCGACTTTGAACTATAAGGTTCAGGGCTCTGACATTTCGGACAACTATAATGTCACGCGCCTCAGGAAGCACGGCATTGACGTTTCAATCGGCCATGACGCCAAGAATTTGGGCAAGGCGCAGGTTGTTGTCGTTTCATCGGCAGTGAAGGCGGACAATCCCGAACTGGTTGAAGCACGCGCTCGTTATCTGCCCATCGTGCGCCGTGCGGAAATGCTGGCCGAACTGATGCGCTTCAAATCTTGCGTTGCCGTTGGCGGCACCCACGGCAAGACAACCACAACATCAATCGTCGCAGCGCTGTTTGAAGCGGGAAATCTCGACCCCACGGTCATCAACGGCGGCATCATCAATTCCTATGGCACCAACGCGCGCATCGGCAAGGGCGAATGGATGGTGGTGGAGTCAGATGAGTCCGACGGCACATTTGTGAAACTTCCGGCCGATGTCGTGATGGTGACCAACATTGACCCCGAACATCTTGACCACTACGGGACCTTCGACAAGGCCAAGGAAGCATTCCTCGCCTTTGTCGAAAACATTCCCTTCTATGGTTTTGCGGTGATGTGTATCGACCATCCCGTGGTGCAGGAACTGATCGGAAAAATTACCGATCGCCGCGTCATCACATATGGTTACAGCCCGCAGGCCGATTATCGCCTGCTTGAGGTAACCTATTCTGATGGCGCAACGCGCTTTGGCGTGCGTATCACTGATCGCATTACCAAGGAAACCCATGAGATCGGCAATCTTGCCCTGCGCATGCCCGGAGACCACAACGCTTTGAATTCAACTGCGGCCTTGGCGGTGGCGCGTGAATTGGGGGTCAGTGATGAGAACATTCGCAAAGGCCTTGCAGCATTCGAGGGCGTGAAGCGCCGCTTCACGCAAACCGGCGAATGGAATGGCGTCACGGTATTTGATGACTACGGCCATCATCCCGTTGAGATCGCTGCCGTGTTAAAAGCTGCCCAGAAGGTGACCAAGGGCAAGGTTGTCGCCATCATGCAACCTCATCGCTACACCAGGCTTTCAAGCCTTTTCAATGAGTTCTGCTCCTGCTTTAATGATGCAGATCAAGTGATCCTTTGCCCAGTCTATGCTGCAGGCGAGCAGCCGATTGAAGGTGTGAGCCATCTGTCTTTGGCAGAAGGCCTGCACGCGCGGGGCCACCGTGACGTGACGACCATTGATACGCCGGACCAACTGGCACCGCTGGTCAAGGGCATGGTGAAGCCGGGCGATGTCGTCATTTGCTTGGGCGCAGGCACCATCAGCCAATGGGCCTATGCCCTGCCAGGCGAGTTGGCCAAGCTCGGAGCAGCCTGAGCATGGCCAGGATTGACGGGGAGGCGCTGCTGAAGCGATTGCCGTTGGTGCGTGGGCGGCTGATGCCAAATGCACCGCTGGCTGATCTCACCTGGTTTAAAACCGGTGGACCCGCTGAAGTTCTATTCCTTCCAGCGGACGAGACGGATCTCGCAGACTTTCTCAAAAACACCCCACGCGACATTAATGTCTATGTGATCGGTGTCGGCTCGAATCTTCTGGTGCGTGATGGTGGTATGCCCGGCGTTGTTGTCCGCCTGGGCAAAGGCTTCAATGAAATAGCACTGGCAGGGCCGCATCAGATCCGTGCGGGGACAGCTGCACTTGATATGCGCGTGGCGCAGTTTGCGCTGTCACACAGTATTGATTCATTAACCTTTCTGATAGGTATTCCGGGCACGATTGGTGGCGCACTGCGGATGAATGGTGGCGCCCATGGTGGCGAAACCACAGACGTGTTGCTTGAAGCCCGCGCTGTGGATCGCGAAGGAAACATAAAAGTGTTGCAGCACACCGACATGAATTACACCTATCGCCATTGTGGTGCGCCCGAAGATTTGATCTTCACAGAAGCCTTGTTTCAGGGAACACCGGGCGACGCTGCCGCTATCAAGGCTAAAATGGATTCCCATGTTGAGCATCGCGTGAACGCCCAGCCCATCAAGAGTAGGACTGGGGGTTCAACGTTCAAGAATCCGCCGAACAATAAGTCATGGCAGTTGATCGACAAAGCCGGAATGCGTGGCTTTGCTGTTGGTCCCGCCAAGGTTTCTGAAATGCACTGCAATTTCCTCATCAATGAGGGCGGGGCAACGGCCGCTCAAATTGAAGAGCTGGGTGAAACGGTTCGCGCCAAGGTAAGAGAAAATTCCGGCGTTGATCTCGAATGGGAGATCAAGCGCATCGGTCTTGCGGGGAACGCCTGATGGCCTATGTCCCCGCACTCACAACCGTCGCTGTCCTCATGGGCGGTTGGTCGGCTGAACGCAATGTGTCCCTGTCGTCAGGTGACGCCTGCGCCACTGCGCTCCGTGCGGCGGGCTTCAACGTGATCATGGTTGATGTGAAACGCGAAACCATCGCTTCGGTGCTGATGGACATGCGTCCCGATGTGATCTTCAATGCGCTTCACGGAAAATGGGGTGAGGACGGAACAGCATCCGCTCTCTTTGAAACCCTGAATATTCCATATACGCATTCTGGTGTTCTGGCGTCCGCACTTGCCATGCACAAGGAAAAATCGAAACATATCTTCCGCGCTGCCGGTATTTCAGTGGCTGAAAGCATGCTTGTTGATATTGAGCAGGCGGCGATCAAACATCCAATGGCTTTGCCGTACGTGATAAAGCCTGTTGATCAGGGGTCGAGCGTGGGTGTGCATATTCTTGACCGCACCGCCAACGGCCCGTTGTCAACACTGCTCGACGAGCGCCATTTCTTTGGCGACAAGGTGATGGTTGAACGGTTCATACCAGGCCGCGAATTGACGTGCGCCGTAATGGGTGACGTGGCGCTGGGCGTCATTGAAATTGTGCAGGAGGCACAGTTTTATGACTACGAAGCCAAATACGCCCAGGGCGGATCACGCCATATTTTGCCTGCCGACATCGCTGTTGAAACCTATCGCCGATGCCAGCGCTTTGCGCTGATGGCGCATCAAGCGCTGGGTTGCCGCGGCATTACACGTTCCGATTTCCGTCTGGATGATACATCCGACAAGCACGAGCTTTTCCTTCTGGAAACCAACACCCAACCCGGCATGACGGGAACATCGCTGGTCCCGGAACTTGCCGCTCACGCCGGTCATTCATTCCCCGATCTGGTAACATGGATGGTCAATGATGCTTCGGTGGGGCGGTGAAAATGATGCGTTTTCTTGATCGCGTGGGTCGTTCGTGGCAACTGCGTGTTGCCTCAAGAAGCTTTGCCGTACTGTTTCTGGCAGCGACCATCATCCATGGTTCTGTGAGAAATTCGGCCTTGTCGGGCAATGAAACAGAAGCAAGCCATATGCCGGGCCGTCTGGCCAGCTTGATTGGTTTGGCCGCTGATGACATCAAGGTTTCCGGCCTTGTCCACCATGACAGCCAAGCCTTGCTCAATGCCTTGGGCATTGTGCCGGGTTCAAGCCTCATTTTATTCGATGCCAATGCAGCGCGTCGCCAGCTTCAATCCATGGGATGGATCGAGGGTGCTTCGGTTCAGCGCAAATTTCCCAACACACTCGAGATCGTCGTCAAGGAACGCGAGGCCTTCGCCATCTGGCAACACAATGGTTCTTATGTTTTGATTGCGCGCGATGGCACGATCATCGGTGGGCTTGACCAGATGTTAAATGCACATTTGCCTTTGGTCACAGGCGAGGGCGCAAATCTGGCGGCAGGAGAACTTGTTAACCAACTGTCAGCCACTCCTGAGTTAATGAGCAAAGTCAGTGCCGCAACCCGCCTCGGGAACCGGCGCTGGAATTTATATCTCGACAATGGCGTCAAGGTTGAGCTGCCCGAAAGCGGAGTGTCACATGCGCTCCAACAGGTGGCAGAGATCGACAAGTCCCAAAACATCTTGTCCAAGGGCATCAGCCAACTGGACCTGAGAATTGCCGGACAGATGACCGTTGCCGTGGCGGAAATTGAGAAAGACGCTGGCGCGCCAGGAGACATGGCAAGCCGTAAACAGTGAGTTGTGGGGTAGCGTAAGGATGAATGTTGTGCAGTTGCAGGGTCGCAATGGCAGGGGCCTGCCCGGTGGTCCAAAATCTTCCACTATCGCCAGCCTCGATATTGGCTCCACCAAGATCACCTGCCTGATCGCAGAACAACGCCATGGCATGTCGAAATCCGCCGCCGAACAACGTGGCACCCTGAAGGTTTTGGGCTTTGGCCAAACGGCTGCGCGTGGCATTAGAGTCGGTGCTGTTGTGGATGTGAACGCCGCCGAATGCGCCATTCGAATTGCAGTCGATGCAGCTGAACGCATGGCCGAAACATCAATTTCCGATGTCTATGTTGCAATGACGGGCGGAAGGCCGGGCTCGGTCAGTTTTTCGGGCCGTGTTCTCACGCAAACCGGCGTGGTGAGCCCGCGTGATCTTGAATTCGCTGTCTCTCAGGCGCTCGCCAATGTGAATGTTGGCAAGCGGACAATCCTTCATCTCAATCCCGTCAATCACACGCTCGATGGCGTTTCGAATATCGTCCAGCCGCTGGGCCTGCATGGCGAAGAATTGCAGACCGATATTGCAGTGACGACAGTTGATCCCTCGGGCCTGCGCAATCTCGAATTAGCGGTGTCGCGCGCCCACCTGAATGTCGCTGGATTTGTGCTGGCACCCTATGCGGCTGCAAAGTCTTGCCTCACCGCTGACGAGCTCGAATTAGGAACACTGCTGATCGATATCGGTGGTGCCATGACAAGCATAGGCTATGTGCGCCATGGCCATCTTGTGGCGTCAGAGACCATTCCACTGGGCGGCTTGCACATTACCAATGACGTTGCTCAAGGGCTTTCTACAACCATGGCCCATGCCGAACGGATGAAAACCCTGTGGGGCAGTGTTCTGCCCGATGGTCACGATGGTCGCGAAATGCTGGCCGTTCCTCTGGTGGGGGAGCGTGGTGTAGACGCTGTACACAAAGTTCCAAAATCCTATCTTACCAATATCTTGCGGGCACGTTCGGAAGAGATATTTGAACTCGTGGCAACGTCCTTGCAGGGCCCGGCATTTGCCAATCTCAATCTCTCGCGCGTCGTACTGACGGGGGGAACCAGTCAGTTGCCGGGGATCCGCGATTTGGCGGCTGACATCATGGGCTTGCCCGTGCGTTTGGGCCAGGCGATGGCTGTGCAAGGCCTTCCCGAAATTGCCCGTGGCCCGGGCTTTGCCGTGGCGGTTGGAGGTCTCTGTTATGCCGCATCTCCGGATCGCCATTATGCCATGCCGGAAGAAGCCCAAGCCCAGTTCGCCCGCAGCCAAATGGGCTATGTGCGGCGCATGGGCCAGTGGTTGGCGGAAGCCCTTTAAGGGCGGGATCGGCCAAAATTAACGATTCTGGCCAAGATGAGTCATTTTGACTCATATTTTCATCAAACAATAGGGAATTGGTTAGCGCTTGTTAACCAATTCTTCAGATTTGGACCACATGCTTGGGGCCTGACCTCTGAATTCGGGATGTACCATGACAATTAAGCTGACCGTTCCCAATCTTTCTGAACTGAAACCCCGTATTACAGTATTCGGCGTTGGTGGTGCAGGCGGCAACGCGGTCAACAACATGATCGAAAGTCGCCTCGAAGGTGTTGAATTCGTCGTCGCGAATACCGACGCACAAGCCCTTCTGCAAAACGCCGCCCAGCGCCGCGTGCAAATGGGCACGGCTCTCACCCAAGGCCTTGGTGCTGGTTCCCAGCCGCAAATCGGCGCTGCAGCCGCTGAAGAAGCCTTGCAGGAAATCGTCGATCACCTGGCAGGCTCTCACATGGCCTTCATCACCGCTGGCATGGGCGGTGGCACCGGCACCGGTGCAGCACCCGTCATTGCGCGCGCAGCCAAGGAGCAGGGCATCCTGACCGTTGGCGTTGTCACGAAGCCATTCCATTTTGAAGGTGCCCGTCGTCTCGCTACCGCCGAACGCGGTATTGAAGAGTTGGCTCGTCACGTTGACACACTGATTGTAATTCCAAACCAGAACCTTTTCCGCGTCGCCAATGAAAAGACAACCTTCGCTGCCGCTTTCGCAATGGCAGACCAGGTGCTCTATTCCGGCGTTGCTTCGATCACCGAATTGATGACCAAGGAAGGCCTGATCAATCTCGACTTCGCCGACGTTCGCGCAATTATGAGCGAAATGGGCAAAGCCATGATGGGCACAGGCGAAGCCTCTGGCGAAAAACGCGCTATCGAAGCGGCTGAAGCAGCAATCTCCAACCCGCTGCTCGATGATGTCTCGATGCGAGGCGCACGTGGCCTGTTGATCTCAATCTGCGGCGGACCTGACCTTACACTTTATGAAGTCGATGAAGCGGCAACCCGCATTCGTGAAGAAGTGGACCCTGAAGCCAATATCATTCTGGGCGCCACATTTGATGATGCCCTTGAAGGAACGATGCGTGTGTCGGTCGTGGCCACGGGTCTTGCCAACGAAGCAAAATCTCACGGCGAGCACCATGAAGAGGCGGCTCAATCCACCAAGACTACCTATGGCTATCAGCCCATCCCGCAGCCAACAGTAAAGGTTGTGAAGCCCGCTCCAATGGTGGCCCGTAACATTCCAGCTCCTCAAATTCAGGAGGAAGCGCCGATGGAAGAATATTACGAAGAAGAAATGGAAGCAGCGCCAGTGCCACAGCCTGCGGTCCAGCGCCAGAACACACGCATTCCACCCATTGAGCAGTTCCCGCGCATCGCCCGCGAGCAAGTAGCCGCCCAGCAATCGCGCATCGAAAATATTGCCGAGCACTCGCAGCGCCGCAAGAAAGGCCTTTTTGAACGCTTGGCAGACGTTGGTCTGGGCCGTCGCGATGAGGGCCAGCAGACGCAGCGCCCAGCACCACAACAGCGCCGCGCCGAACCCAAAATTCAGTCCCAACGGTCTGCGCCGCAGCCTGAACCACAGGTTCAACCTGAACAATCTTATGATGATGACCAGTTGGCTATTCCGGCTTTCCTGCGTCGCCAGGCGAACTAAACACTTACACTATCCACATAAAACCAGCATCGCCCGGCGGCCACACTTCCGCCGGGTTTTTTGCATCTAAAGTCGCTTTCCAATTTTGGTCGGGACCGCTAAACCCCGGCAATCACACGGTGGAGTTTTGGCTTTG
Source organism: Aestuariivirga sp. (assembly GCA_039928255.1). Lineage (GTDB taxonomy): Bacteria > Pseudomonadota > Alphaproteobacteria > Rhizobiales > Aestuariivirgaceae > Aestuariivirga. Next base: position 8,235 of record JBDSTO010000132.1, read on the forward strand.
AGCCATAGATCGAAAATCAATGTTGCCTTGCGCGTGTTTGGGCCGATAGCGCTCAGCCTGTTCCTTGCGGGCAGTTCTCAGGCTGGCATTTTTGATTTTATCACGGGCGGTAAAAAAACGAGTGCAGGCGCTCTTGCTCCGGGCCTCGAACAATCTGACGACCAGGCAATCGCTTCTCTGTACAATGAGGGCCTCGATAAGTTGAAGAGCGGCAACTACAAAACAGCTGCCAAGAAATTCGCTGAAGTTGAACGGCTCCATCCTTATTCAAAATGGGCGACAAAATCTTTGCTGCTGCAGGGCTTCTCGTTCTACCAGGGCAACAATTATGCCGATGCCATAAATGCCTGCAATCGCTTCATCAGTCTTCATCCTGGCCATCAGGATATCGCCTATGCCTATTACCTGGCCGCCCTTTCACAGTATGAACAAATTTCCGACATCACACGCGACCAATCGCAAACCCAAGTCGCTCTTGATGCCCTTGATGAAGTGGCGCGCCGCTTTCCTGATTCAAAATATGCCGCCGACGCAAAACAAAAGTCCTTGCTGGCGCGTGACCATCTGGCCGGCAAGGAAATGGAAGTCGGCCGTTATTATCTGAAACAAGGGTCATATCTTGCGGGGATAAATCGCTTCAAGAATGTCATCACCAATTATCAGACGACCTCGCAGGCACCGGAGGCCTTATATCGCCTGACTGAAGGCTACATGGCCTTGGGAATTGTCTCCGAGGCGCAGACAGCTGCTGCCGTTCTGGGCCACAACTACCCTAACAGTCAATGGTACAAGGATGCTTATCGCTTGGTAACCACGGGCGGCCAGGGCCCTGTTGAAAATAAGCAGAGCTGGATCAGCAAAGCCTTTAGCATCCTTTAGAAACTACCCCTCGCGCGAATTGCCAGGCCTGGTCTATACTGGGCACATGCTCACTGCTCTCTCCATTCGTGATATCGTCCTGATCGAAAAGCTCGATCTTTCCCTCGAAAATGGTCTCACCATTTTGACCGGAGAAACGGGCGCAGGAAAATCCATCCTGCTCGATTCGCTGGGTCTTGCCTTAGGCGCGCGAGGCGATTCCTCACTGGTGCGGACTGGCCAGGCCAAGGGCAGCGTCTCTGCCTCCTTTGCGTTGCAGCCCGATCATGCAGCCTTGGAACTTCTAAAGGCCAACGATGTGGACGCCGATGGCGAGATCATCATTCGCCGGATTCAAAATGCGGATGGGCCAAGCCGCGCCACGGTGAACGACCAGCCCATAAGCCTCAATCTCTTGCGCCAGCTTTCGAGTCTCTTGGTTGAACTTCACGGCCAGCACGCCGACCGCGCCTTGGTTGATGTGTCGGCGCACCGCCGATTGGTTGACGCCTTTGGTGGGCTTGAGAGCCAGACCGAAAAACTAAGCAACCTGTGGCGAGACATGTCGTCCGCAGGCCAGCAGCTCGCGGATCATCGTGAGCTTTTGGCAAAAGCCGAAGCCGAACGCGAATATCTCGAACATGCTGCCGAAGAACTGGGTGCGCTGTCTCCTGAACCAAATGAAGAGCAGGGCTTGGCTGATCGGCGTCAATTGATGATGCAGTCAGAGCAATATGCATCCGCTCTGGATGAGGCTGATGAGGCTTTGACGGGTGACATCCATGCCGAAGCCAAGCTTAACGCAGCATTGCGTAAACTGGAGCGCCGCAAAGAGGGCGCAGGCGGCAGGCTTGATCTCGTCTGTGCGGCATTGGAGCGCGTGGTGCTTGAACGCAATGAAGCGCAGCGCGCCATTTTTGAAGCGCGGCGCAGCTTTGATTTCGATCCGAAAGATTTAGAAAAATCCGAAGAGCGCCTTTTTGCGCTGCGTGCCGCGGCCCGAAAATACAAATGCACCGTGGACGATCTGGCCAAGGTCCGCGCGAGATTCGAAACCGAACTCCAATCCCTGTCTGATGGCGGCACCAAACTGTCAGCCTTGGAGGCGGCGTATGAGGCAACAAAATCGCTCTATGAAGCTGCAGCGGACAAATTGTCTGCGGCGCGCAAGAAAGCAGCCAAGGCTCTCGACAAAGCGGTGGGCGCCGAACTTCCTGCCTTGAAGCTCGACAAGGCGCGCTTTGAAACAAACATCATGTCCGATGCATCAAAGCCCGGTCCTGATGGCATTGATCGCGTGGAGTTTGTCGTTGCCGCCAATCCCGGCACACCACTGCAACCTTTGATGAAAGTTGCATCAGGCGGTGAATTGGCGCGTTTCATGTTGGCGTTGAAAGTTGTGCTGGCGGCCAAAGGCTCGGCCCCGGTTTTGATATTCGACGAAATTGATACAGGTGTCGGAGGGGCGGTGGCTGATGCCATTGGTCAGCGTCTTCGCCGCTTGGCGTCTGGCCTGCAAGTCATTGCTGTCACCCACTCGCCGCAAGTGGCTGCCAATGCCGTGCAACATTTGCTCATCTCGAAAATTGAGGACGTGGGCGGAAAACGCATGGTCACCCGCGTCAATCCGCTTTCTGCCCAAAGTCGCCGCGAAGAATTGGCGCGCATGTTGTCGGGTGCAAGCGTGACAGACGCCGCAAGAGCGCAGGCCGATGAATTGCTGGCAGGACAGGGATGAGCCGGAAGGAAGCTGCAGAAGAGCATGCAAAGCTGGTGGAGGAAATTTCCACCCATGACGTCGCTTATCACCAGGCCGATGCGCCCACGATCAGTGATGCTGACTATGACAAGCTGCGCCTGCGGATGCTGGAACTTGAAAAGCAATATCCAACTCTGGCGAAATCTTCACCGTCGGCAAAGGTAGGGGCGGCACCTTCCGAGAAGTTTGGCAAGGTGCGTCATGTCGTGCCCATGCTCTCGCTCGGCAATGCATTCGCCGATGAGGACGTGGCGGAATTTCTGGGTCGCATGCGCCGCTTTCTTAATTTGGCTGACAATGCGCCATTGGCCGTGACGGCCGAGCCAAAGATTGACGGTCTTTCACTGTCACTTCGTTATGAACATCGCAAGCTCGTCCAAGCTGCAACGCGGGGCGATGGTGCTGAAGGCGAAAACGTAACCGCAAATGCCTTGATGGTTCCCGATATTCCGAAAACGCTTCATGGCGCGGCACCCGACCTCATCGAAATTCGTGGTGAAGTTTATATGTCGGCGGATGATTTCACCAAACTCAACGAACGGCAGGTTGCTGCAGGTGAAAAAGCATTGGCTAATCCGCGCAATGCTGCCGCAGGTGCGCTTCGTCAGCTTGATCCAAAAATTACCGCGAGCCGGCCGCTCAAATTTTTCGCCTATGCCTGGGGCGAGGCTCCGAAACTCCCAGCAGATACGCAATGGGGAGTCGTGCAGGCCTTTAAAAGTTGGGGTTTGCCCGTTAACCCGTTGATGGTGATTTGCAACTCTGCTGAAGAGCTGCTTGCCCATTATCGCAAGATCGAAACGCAGCGCGCCACGCTGGGCTATGATATTGACGGCGTCGTCTACAAACTGAACGATCTCGGCCTTCAAGCCCGCCTCGGTTTTGTGTCTCGGTCGCCGCGCTGGGCTTTGGCCCATAAATTTTCAGCAGAGCAGGCCACCACAATTTTGGAAGCCATCGACATTCAAGTGGGCCGCACTGGCGCACTCACGCCCGTGGCGCGGCTGAAGCCTGTCACCGTGGGCGGTGTGGTGGTTTCCAATGCCACCCTCCACAACGAGGATGAAATCGCCCGCAAGGATGTCCGCGTCGGAGATACAGTGGTAATCCAGCGCGCGGGCGATGTGATCCCTCAAATTGTGTCGGTCGCCAAGCGCGGGGAAGGGGCGGTGCCTTACCAATTTCCCAAGGTGTGCCCCTTCTGTGGCAGCCACGCGGAGCGCGAAGATCGAGGCTCCGGCAAGGCTGATGCCGTGCGCCGTTGCACCGGCGGCTTGATCTGCCCGGCCCAGCGTGTCGAGCGCCTGAAACATTTCGCCTCGCGCAATGCCTTTGACATTGAAGGCTTGGGCGACAAGATCATCGAAGAGTTTTATGCCGACAGCCTGATTGCAGCGCCGCAGGATATTTTCACGCTACAAAAGCGCGACGCCAGCAGCCTGAAGAAACTTGAAACCCGCGAAGGCTGGGGCATCTCCAGCGCCACCAATCTGTTCAATGCCATTGAAGCGCGCCGCCAGATTGCACTTGATCGCTTTATCTTTGCCCTGGGCATTCGCCATGTCGGCGAAACCACGGCCCGCGTTCTGGCCCGCAGCTATGCGTCTGCGGAACTCTTCCGTGACCAGATGATTGCGGCAGGGGCATCAGAAACCAACGACGCGCGCAGCGAACTCGAATCAATCGACGGCATTGGCACCGTGGTGGCTGAAGCTCTCATCGATTTCTTTGGCGAACTCCACAACATCGACGTCATCAATGCGCTGTTGGCTGAGGTGAAGCCACAGCCACTCCCCGCCGTTGCGTCCACATCTCCTGTCTCTGGCCAGACTGTAGTGTTCACCGGAGCATTGGAACGGATGACCCGCGAAGAAGCCAAGGCCATGGCTGAAAGACTTGGCGCCAAGGTTGCGGGCTCGGTGTCCAAGAAAACTGATCTGCTGGTGGCAGGTCCGGGAGCGGGATCAAAACTCAAGGATGCGGAAAAGCATGGCGTTAAAACCATCGACGAAGCAGGCTGGTTTGATCTAATCGGGGCCACATGAATTCGTTCAAATCTGAATTTCGCACGGG
>JBDSTO010000133.1:0-7804 GCA_039928255.1 Aestuariivirga sp.
ATTGGTGATGGAAAAGTTGTTGTCGTCAATTGTCACCTTGCCGGGCATCCCTTTGTCATGTTCAACGGCAATCCGGGGATGGCACCCAATGAAAGCTTCTCTCTGACGGTTTATGCAGAGGACCAGAAGGAAGTTGATTTCCTGTGGGAGGCATTGAGCGAGGGCGGCTCCATCCAGGCGTGCGGCTGGCTCAAGGACAGGTGGGGTTACAGCTGGCAAATTGTGCCCAAACGTTTTGTGGAATTGATGAAGACGGGCTCAACCCAGGTCAAATCGAAAGTCTTTGGCGCGTTGATGCAGATGACCAAGTTTGAGATCGACAAGCTCGAAGCGGCGGCCAAAGCCTAACTCGTGACCCTTGATCCCGCGTTCTGATTGCCTTGGCGCAGAGTTCCCGGCAAAGATAGATCATGGAGCAGGTGATCATCGTGGGTGCGGGGCTGGCTGGTGCTGCGGCAGCCTATCGGCTGAACAAATCAGGCATTCGCTCTTTGGTGATTGAAGCGCAGGACCGTATCGGTGGGCGGGCCTTCAGCAGGCCCCATGGTTCATCACCAGTTGGAGGGCTTGTTGAATTTGGCGGCTCGTGGATCACACCCTATCATGCCCGCATCCGCGCCCATGTCGCAGAGTTGGGGCTTAAGCTTCGGCCCCGCGCACCCGTCACGCAACGGCTCGCCTTCCGGGATGGTGAAACTGCAGCGCCATATTTTATATCGCCCGAGGAACGCCAGGCCCATGAACGCGTCATCGCGCGGATCGCCGCTGATGCCATGCTGCTCAAGATGGGCCACGCGCTGGATGAGTCGGGCCGTCCGCTGACGGGCGTTACATTCAAAGACTATCTCACCCGGATCAATCCACCTCAAGCCACGCGCAACATGTTGGCCGCGTGGTGGACCACATCCGGCAGCGGCGCCCATGATGTGGTCGCGGCCAGCGAATTCATTTCAAGCTGCGCCTATGGCGGGGGCTTGGCCGAAAACATGATCGATGTGTGGAGCGACACGGTGGAGCCCGGCATGGGCGTGTTGGCGGCGCGTTTGCTCGCGGCCTCAGGTGCCGAGCTTCGGATGTCATGCCCCATCGTGTCGATCACGCAACATGAGAGCGGCGTTACACTGACCACCAGAGACGGCGAGAACTTGAGCGCGCCGCACGTCATTGTCGCTGTTGGCGTGAATGCGATGGGCGACATAAAATTTGTGCCAGAACTTTCGGGCCCTCGCGCCGTTGCTCTTGCGCGCGGGCATGGCGGCAAAGCGTTCAAACTCTTGATCAAGGCGCGCGGCGTTTCGGTTGGCACATTGATCACCGGCGATGGCACGGGCATTCAATTGCTGTTCGCAGAGCGGGCGGCCGATGATGGCGCCACGCTGCTCATTGGCTTTGGCCTGCAGCTTGATCACGCGCGGCCACAGGATGAGGGTTGGGTGCGCGAAGAATTCAAGCGCCTCGTGCCCAACGCCGAATTCATCTCTTATGATTGGCACGACTGGATCAACGATCCCTTCGCGCAAGGAACCTGGGTTGCAGCACCTGCCGATATTGCAGATGCCTTTAGTGCCGAGGCTTGGAGACCTGAGGGGCGGATCGCCTTTGCAACATCCGACATCGCGGCAGAACAGGCGGGATGGTTTGAGGGGGCAGTGAGATCAGGAGAGGCGGCGGCGGATTGGGTGGCGGGGAGGATTGATGTTGCGCCTTCAACCGAATGAAATACGTTAACTTCTAGCTCGCCAAAGCCAACTGCTTTGATGGCTTTGGAATTTTGCGGCCCATGTCATTTGCTGCTTCGATCCAGGCAGCAATAGCGTCTTGCACGTTTTTCAACGCTTCCTCTGGAGTTTCGCCATCACTCATGCAGCCGGGAAGGTCAGGTGCCGTGGCAATAAAGCCACCGCCATCTTCATCTTTCAAAGGTTGAACAACAACCGGATAGGAAAGTCGGTTCATGGAAGCTTCCTTGCCGCATCAATGAATTTCACGAGGCTGCGAATATATACAGCTTTGATTGGCCGTTTGAAAAGGATGGCCAGAATCTCGGGAATGAGGGGGTGGCTGACCTTATAGTGAGACGATCCGCCCCGATGGGACGCGCATGAAATTGCAAACTCTTTGCACAGGGCTTTCAACGTCGGCGATTTTCCAGTCGCTTTGCGGATTGCGCCGCATAGCCTCCAGTCGCTTGCTCATGATCTACTCCTATCATGACTTTGAGGATGAGGAGTAGGGTCCCTAAGTGGCGGTGAGCAGAGTCGCTCGATCTGACGGTCAAGCTGGATCCCGGCCTTCGCCGGGATGACGGTGTTTGGAGAATATGGATTAAATTCATATCCCGAAATATCTCCCCGGGTCACTTCGCCGTCCCCGCTTTTATCCTCCATCGTAGTACTCAAAATCACGCCGACATGTGTGCGTAAGAAGTGATTTTTTGCGTGCTTTTGGTGCCTTAAGTGACGCCGTTTGGCGGCACTTTGCAGCGCATTTTGGCAGCAAAAAACCCCGGGATTTCTCCCGGGGTTCATTTGTAAAAGTCTGGGTCGGCGGGTCAAGCCCGCCGATGGAGAGGATTTAGAAATCCATGCCGCCCATGCCACCGCCCATGCCGCCACCGCCGCCTGGCATTTGTGGTGCCGCGTTCTTTGGCTTTTCAGCGATCATGGCTTCGGTGGTGATCAGCAGGGCTGCAACCGAGGCTGCGTCCTGCAAGGCCACACGCACGACCTTGGTTGGGTCGATGATGCCGGCCGTGACCATGTCGACGTATTCTTCGGTCTGAGCGTTGAAGCCATAGTTGCCGGTCTTTTCCAGCAGCTTGCCGACAACGATGGAGCCTTCTACGCCAGCGTTTTCAACGATTTGGCGGATCGGGGCTTCGAGAGCCTTCGACACGATCTTGATGCCGGCCAGAATGTCTGGATTATCCGAGGTCAAGGCATCAACGGCCTTCTTGGCGCGCAAGAGGGCAACGCCGCCGCCTGGAACAACGCCTTCTTCAACGGCTGCACGCGTGGCGTTCAGAGCGTCGTCAACGCGGTCCTTCTTTTCTTTGACTTCGATTTCGGTTGAGCCGCCAACCTTGATCACAGCAACACCACCGGCGAGCTTGGCCAAACGTTCCTGCAGCTTTTCTTTGTCGTAATCAGATGTCGTTTCCTCGATCTGAGCCTTGATCTGGCCGATGCGGCCCTGGATGTCGGCCTTCTTGCCGGCACCGTCAACGATGACGGTGTTTTCCTTGTCGATGCGGGCGCGCTTGGCACGGCCCAACATGTCGAGGGTGACGTTTTCCAGCTTGATTCCAAGGTCTTCCGAAATCACCTGGCCACCGGAAAGAACAGCGATGTCTTCCAGCATGGCCTTGCGGCGATCACCAAAGCCTGGGGCCTTGACGGCAGCGATCTTCAGACCGCCACGCAGCTTATTGACAACCAGGGTTGCCAATGCTTCGCCTTCGATGTCTTCAGCGATGATTAACAATGGCTTAGAGGTTTGAACCACGGCTTCCAGAATGGGGAGCATGGGCTGCAGCGACGACAGCTTCTTTTCGTGCAGGAGGATGTAAACATCTTCGAGCTCGGCAATCATCTTGTCGGCGTTGGTGATGAAATAGGGGCTCAAATAGCCGCGGTCGAACTGCATGCCTTCAACGACATCGAGTTCGGTTTCGGCAGTCTTGGCTTCTTCGACGGTGATGACACCCTCGTTGCCAACCTTCTGCATGGCCTTGGCGATCATGTCGCCTATCTCTTTGTCACCATTGGCAGAAATCGTTCCGACCTGGGCCACTTCTTCCGTGCCCTTGACCTTCTTCGAACGCTTCTTGATGTCGTCAATGGCGGTTGCAACGGCCATATCAATGCCGCGCTTCAGATCCATCGGGTTCATGCCAGCAGCAACATTCTTGGCGCCTTCGCGCACGATGGCCTGGGCCAGAACTGTTGCAGTGGTCGTGCCGTCGCCAGCCAAGTCATTGGTTTTGCTGGCAACTTCGCGCACCATCTGGGCGCCCATGTTTTCGAACTTGTCTTCCAGTTCGATTTCCTTGGCAACGGTCACACCGTCTTTTGTGGTGCGGGGAGCGCCAAAGCTCTTGTCGATAACAACGTTGCGGCCCTTAGGCCCCAAGGTTACTTTTACGGCATTGGCGAGAATATCAACGCCACGCAGCATCTTTTCGCGGGCTTCTCCGCCAAAGAGCACTTGTTTAGCAGCCATGTTTAAATTCCTTTAAATTACAATTAGTTGTGAGCGACAAATCAGGCTTCGAGAACGCCCATGATGTCTGATTCCTTCATGATCAACAGGTCTTCGCCGTCGATCTTCACTTCCGTGCCCGACCATTTGCCGAACAGCACTTTATCGTTCTTTTTCAGATCGATAGGGATGAGCTTGCCGGCTTCGTCGCGGCCGCCTGGGCCAACGGCGATGATGGTGCCCTGCATGGGCTTTTCCTGGGCCGTATCAGGGATGATGATGCCCCCCTTGGTCTTGGTGTCTTCCTCAAGCCGCTTCACGACAACGCGGTCGTGCAAAGGACGGAACTTCATGTGATAACTCCTCATAGGATGTTGTTTACATTCGTGAAAAAGGCGAACACGGATCCCCCGCATCACCCCCTGTTAGCGCTCAATGGTAGAGAGTGCTAACAGCTGGTGTGGACATAGTGCGACAAGGTGGAAAGGTCAAGGGCGGGGAGGGGTTTGGTTAATGGGGGTGGCCCCACTTTCCCGGTGACACCTCATCTTCGCATCAAAGCGGCACAAAAGCATGTCACTTAGGCATCAAAAGCACGCAAATTGGCGACTCTTACGCACATATTTGGTGTGAATCCGCGAATTGCGGTTCTCAGTCGGAAAAGCCAGTTCTAGCTTTGATTTTAGTGTCTTGGCCGGGATTTACACATCACTTGTGAGCGCCGCGCTTTGTGGCGAAAACTTGTTCCTACATGGCAACTTTGTGGCAAAAATCACAATTTGGCCATATTCTGATTGTCGTGGGAGAGACAGGTGACACACATTATTTGAACTTCAAGATCTCTGGATTGTCGATCGTTACGGTGACACACTGAAGCCTGAAAGGGTGCGGCATGGCCTACAAGATTCTGATTTGCGATCTGGTGGGGTTGAGATTTGGGGCTGACGGGCAGCCGGACCCTTCCGAGGTTCGCGCGCATATCGTGGCGCGGGGCGGGTTGTTTCACGGGGGCGACCAGGCGGGTCTGAAGCTTCAGGATGGCAAGCTCCACTTCTTTTATTGTCCGCAGCTTTCGACGGCGGCTGAAATTTTGAGCGTGACTGATCGCGGCCAGTATCACGCGGTGATTGCCGCGGCGACGTTCATTCCCGCAGCGTCGGTGTTTTCCCTGGGCGGGGTTCGCATTGGGGCTGGTACCGGCAACATGGGATCGGCGTCATGGGGTGGGCCCAATGGAACGGGCGGCGTGGCACCCTTGATGAACACGCCCGGTTTCAATTCCGTGGCGACGGCACAGATGGCGTTCAAGGCTCTGCTCGCTGTCAGGCCTGATCTTCCGGTTGATGAGTTGCACAGGCTGTCGCTCTCTGGCGAGTTTGATACGGGCAAGGATCTGGCGCGCTTCCCCACGGTGAAGCTTGAGGGCCAGACGATTGGCATTCTGGGCTTTGGCAATATTGGAAAGCATGTGGCGAAGCTTGCATCGGCCTTCGGAATGCCTGTCAAGGTCTACGCGCGCGAAGGGCATCGCAGCGCGATTGAGGCTGCGGGTTATGTCTATGCAGCAACCCCAGAGGAGGCGGCGCGGGGCGCTGATGTGTTGAGCGTGCATGTGGGGCTGGGTGGCGGGGCCAATGTGGGTTTCGTAAATGGCGCGATTTTGGGTGTGCTGAACACGGGTGCTGTGTTGCTCAATTATGATCGCGGCGAATGTGTTGATGCGGCGGCGCTGGATGAGGCGCTTGAGCGGGGCCAGGTTTCACAGGTTGCGGTTGATGCCGATATTTTCAAGAATCCCGATGGGAGTTTGACGGGGCCGCTGGTGCCCTATCTGCCGCTGGCCAAGAAATATTGGGGGCGGGTTCATCTGCTGCCGCATGCGGCGGCCGATACTGATCATCCCTCGCGGGTGGCGGGTGCGAAACAGGCGGTCGATCAGATTTTCGAGTGCGTGTTGAGAAAGCGCGTGGTCAATCTTAAGGGTGACTTGCCGGCGGGGTATGTTGATGGTGGGGCGAAGTTGGGGGTTTGAGTTTGGCGTAGGCCCCAATTGAACCGTCATTCCCGCGCAGGCGGGAATCCAACTACTATTCCAGTGCAATTCAAGAAAGCTGGGCCCCCGCCTTCGCGGGGGTGACGGCTGTTGGTTGGTCCTGTGACTGAAATTACTTCATCACCGGCATCACAAACTCAGCGCCCGCGCGGATGCCTGTGGGCCAGCGCGAGGTGACGGTTTTGAGCTTGGTGTAAAAGCGCAAACCCTCGGGTCCATGCATGTGATGATCACCAAAGAGCGAGGCTTTCCAGCCGCCGAAGCTATGGAACGCCATCGGCACGGGGATCGGCACGTTGATGCCGACCATGCCCACTTGAATCTGATGGGCAAATTCGCGCGCGGCGTCACCATCTCTCGTGAAGATTGCGGTGCCGTTGCCATATTCGTGCTCGTTGATCATCTTTGCGGCGGTGTTGTAATCCTCAACGCGCACCACCGAGAGCACGGGGCCGAAGATTTCTTCCTTGTAGATTTTCATGTCGGTGGTCACGTTGTCGAACAATGAACCGCCGAGGAAATATCCGCCTTCATAGCCTTGCAGCTTGAGGCCGCGGCCATCGACGACGAGCTTGGCGCCTTCCTTTTGTCCCTCGTCGATATAGCCCTTCACTTTTTCAAAATGTTGCTTGGTGACGAGGGGACCCATCTCGGCGTCCTTGTCGGTGCCGGGGCCAACTTTCAAGGCGCGGATCTTGGGTTCGAGCTTGGCGATCAGCGTGTCAGCGGTTTTCTTGCCGACGGGAACGGCAACCGAGATCGCCATGCAGCGCTCGCCCGCTGAACCATAGGCCGCACCCATCAGGGCATCGACAGCCTGGTCCATGTCGGCGTCGGGCATGATGATCATGTGGTTCTTGGCACCGCCCAAAGCCTGGACGCGCTTTCCTTGTGAGGTTCCGGTTTGATAGATGTAGCGGGCAATCGGGGTCGAGCCCACGAAGGACACGGCCGAGACATCGGGATTCATCAGAATGGCATCGACCGCTTCCTTGTCGCCGATCACCACGTTGAACACGCCTTTGGGCAGGCCTGCTTCTTCGAGCCATTTGGCGATCAAGAGCGAGGCTGATGGATCACGCTCGGAGGGCTTCAGGATAAAGCAGTTGCCTGCGGCCAGGGCGATGGGGAACATCCACATCGGCACCATGGCGGGGAAGTTGAACGGCGTGATGCCAGCGACAACGCCCAGAGGTTGGCGCAAGGCGTAGCTATCAACGCGCGTGCCAACGTTCTCGGTGAATTCGCTTTTCAAAAGCTGGGGTGCTGCGGTGGCAAATTCCACCACTTCGAGGCCGCGCTGCACTTCGCCCATGGCATCGGAGAGAACCTTGCCATGTTCGGCGGTGATTGTGGCGGCGAGTTCGCCTGAGCGCTCCTCAGCGATGCGCAGGAATTTGTTGAGGATGCGGGCGCGACGCAGCGGCGTTGTGTTGCCCCATTCGGCAGCCATGGATTTTGCGACCGCAATGGCTTCATTCACCTGTGCGGTGTTGGCGAGGTTGATCTCGCCTGATTGTTCGCCGGTGGCGGGGTTGAACACGGGCGACT
>JBDSTO010000134.1:0-10479 GCA_039928255.1 Aestuariivirga sp.
CAGCGCACGCGATAGCCTTCCGATTCCAGATTGTATTTCAACAACAGCTGGATTGGCTCTTCGTCTTCGACAACCAGAATGGACGCACCCATTCGTCAGACCTCGTTCGCATTCATCATGGCGGTTACATCTTTCTTCGGACGACCCTCGCTGATGGTCTTGCCATGCACAAGATAATGAATGTTCTCGGCAATGTTGGTCGTGTGATCGCCAATGCGCTCAAGGTTCTTGGCACCAAACAACAAATGGGTGCACAGGCTGATATTGCGCGGATCTTCCATCATGTAGGTGAGAAGTTCGCGGAAGATCGAATTGTAAAGCGCGTCCAAATCTTCATCTGAGCGCCACACGGCCATGGCCATGTCATCATCAGCGCGGCTATAGGCATCAAGCACATTTTTCAATTGCGCCTGCGCCATATTGCCCATGCGGGTCAATCCCGTGGACAGGCGGCGCGGCAAAGCCTCGGAAATGGCGTGGGTGCGCTTGGCAGTGTTCTTGGCCAGATCACCAATGCGTTCAATATCGGATGAAATGCGGATTGCCACCATGATCTCGCGCAAATCAAGTGCCATGGGCTGGCGCTTTGCGATGGTGAGGATTGCTTTTTCTTCGATCTCACGTTCGATTTCATCAAGCTTGTCATCGCGCGCGATCACCTGGTCAGCCAAGGCAACGTCGCGCTTGGACAAGGCGGTGATGGCATTGTCGAGTTGCTCTTCAGCCAATCCGCCCATTGAGGCGAGCAGGGTCTTCAGCGACGAGATATCGAGGTCATAGGCTTTTACGATGTGATCAGGCATTTCAATCTCCTCGAATTCAATCAGCCGAAACGGCCAGTGATATAGTCTTGTGTGCGTTTGTCTTGCGGGCTGGTGAACATTTCATCCGTGTCGCCGCATTCAACGAGCGTTCCCAAATGGAAGAATGCCGTGAGTTGCGAAACGCGTGCCGCCTGCTGCATGGAGTGGGTGACGATGACGATGCAATAGTTCTGGCGCAGTTCGTCGATCAGTTCTTCAACCTTGGCCGTGGCGATGGGGTCCAAGGCTGAGCAAGGCTCATCCATCAAAATGACTTCAGGGTTGACCGCAATAGCGCGGGCAATGCACAAGCGCTGTTGCTGACCACCTGAAAGGCCTGTGCCCGGCGCGTGGATGCGATCTTTCACTTCTTCAAACAGGCCAGCCTTTTTCAGGCTGCCGATTACAATTTCTTCAAGTTCGGTTTTATCCTTGGCAAGACCATGGATGCGCGGACCATAGGCCACGTTTTCGAAGATCGACTTTGGAAATGGATTGGGCTTCTGGAACACCATGCCGACATGCGAGCGGAGCTGAACAACGTCGATTGCCGGGTCATAAACGCTCTTGCCATCCAGCAGCACATCTCCCGTGAGCCGACAGCCGGGGATCGTATCATTCATGCGGTTGATGGCGCGCAGAAAGGTTGACTTGCCACAGCCCGATGGTCCGATGAAGGCTGAAACGGCCCGATCTGGAATTTCAACCGAAAGATTCTTGATGGCGTGCTTTTCACCATAATAGATGTTGACGTTGCGCGCGGAAATGCGCGTCGGGCGCTCGTTCATAATGCGCGGGCTGGCCGGTGTCATTACGGGGTGGATTTGCATGTCCATGTCTTTAACTGTCCTTTAACTTACCAGCGGCGTTCAAACTTGCGGCGGAGATAGATCGCGCCGGCATTCATCACGAAAGAAAACAGGAGCAACACGATTGTGGCGGCGCCGGTTCTTGCGGCAAAGCCACGTTCAGCAGAGGTTGCCCACATGAATATCTGGATCGGCAGGGCCGTTGCAGGCTCAAGGATCGACTTTGGTGGATCAATGATAAAGGCCACCATGCCAATCATCAACAGGGGTGCCGTTTCGCTCAACGCGCGCACCAAGCCAATGATCGTGCCCGTCAGAATGCCAGGAACGGCGAGCGGTAGAATGTGATGGAAAATCGTTTGCATTTTTGATGCGCCAACGCCCAAAGCTGCCTGGCTGATTGAGGGCGGAATGGAGCCCAAAGCTGCGCGCGTGGCGATGATGATGGTAGGCAGGGTCATCAAAGAGAGAACCAGACCGCCCACCAATGAAGCCGAGCGCGGAAGCCCAAAGCCATTGATGAATACGGCAAGACCGAGCAGACCAAAGACGATCGAAGGAACGGCGGCCAGATTGTTGACATTGACTTCGATCAAATCTGTCCAGCGGTTCTTCGGTGCAAATTCCTCGAGATAGATAGCAGCGGCAACACCGAGCGGAACCGACACCAGGATGACTGTAGCCATCATGTAAAGTGAGCCGAGAATGGCGACCCAGAGGCCGGCGGTTTCAGGCTGGCTCGAGGCACCTGCCGTAAACAATCTTGTGTTAAAATCCTTGCTGATCTTTCCAGCCTTGGACAGTCCGTCAATCCAGGCGAGTTGCTGATCGTTCACTTGGCGGTCAGCCTCTGGAACATTGCGGTCAATGTCGCCTTTGACCAGAGCATCAACATTGTCGGACGCTGTCAACGAGACTTCTTTAGTCTGCCCGATGATGCTCGGGTCATTCAACACAAGCTGCTGCAATTCAGTGTCGGCAGAATGGGAGATCAAATCCATGGCGCGTTTGCGCGACGGCTTGTCACCTGCATCGAGCTTCAACGCCTCGGCGACACTCTTCTTCACCAAGGCTTGGTAGTCGGCGGCCAACAACGTATCGTGGTCTTTCTTGCCATCGGGATCGATGGCGCTGGCATCGAACGTCACTGGCAAGGTGATGTGGGTTTGCTGGAAGGCAGAATAGCCTTTGCTGATGATTGAGCTGAATAACACCAGAATGGCCAGAAAGCAGAAGGCAATCGCTGCAATGCCATAGGCGCGGAAACGCCATTCGGCGGCGCGGCGCTTTTTCACCAAGGCCGATGCGGCAATCAATTGTTCGGCAGTTCTCTTGCTCATTCGTATTGCTCGCGATATTTGCGCACGATGGAAAGCGCTATGATGTTAAGGCCCAATGTGAAGATGAAGAGCGTAAGGCCCAAGGCAAAGGCCACCAATGTTTGCGGCGAATTGAATTCAAGATCGCCCGTCAATTGGCTCACGATTTTGACTGTGATGGTTGTGACAGGCTGAAACGGATTGAGCGTTAGGTTGGCTGCGATGCCGGCCGCGAGAACCACGATCATGGTTTCACCAACGGCACGCGATACGGCGAGAAGAACTGCACCCACAATGCCCGGTAACGCCGCTGGCAGCACCACCTTCTTGATGGTCTCGGATTGTGTGGCACCCAAACCATAAGAACCTTCGCGCAGTGAATTTGGAACCGCACTCAAAATGTCATCCGATAGCGAAGACACGAAGGGGATGATCATCACGCCCATCACGAACCCCGCGGACAGAACAGAATTTGGCGAAATGTTCAAACCAATGCCCGCACCAGCGTTGTGCAAGAATGGGCCGAAAGTCGTAAGTGCAAAGAAGCCATAGACGATGGTGGGAATCCCCGCGAGAACTTCGAGCGCTGGCTTGGCAAATCCCCTCACTTTGCTGGATGCATATTCGGACATGTAGATCGCTGCTGTCAGACCAACTGGAACCGCAACCAAAAGTGCCACGATGGTGATGAAGAACGTGCCCCAGAGGAGCGGTAGCAATCCGAATTGCCCTGATTGGCCGGAATTCCCGGCAGCGGCAAAGCGCGGGTCCCATACAGTACCAAACAAAAATTCAAAGACCGGGACAGACTTGAAGAAGGCCAGGCTTTCAAACAGAACCGATGCCACGATGCCAATCGTCGTCAGCACTGCAACACTTGAAGCCGCCATCAAAACATAACGCAGAATTGTCTCAACCGCGTTGCGGGAACGAAACGCGGCATTGTCTTTCATCCACGCATAAGCGAACCCGAGTGCTGCAAGAAGCAAGCAGGCCAATGTCGCGCCCAGCGCACTGGTGCGCATCAGGTTTGATTTTTGCAGGGCGGCGTCCACCACAAAGGCCTGAGGGGCAGAAGCGAGGTTGATCTTCTTTTCGGTCAGCAAAGCCGAAGCGGCGTCACCGCCTGCTTTCAGCGTTTCAATTTGGGCGACCGAAAGCGATGCCATTGCTGGTGCCAAACTGTTTATGGCACCGATGGAAAGAGATTGATCGCCAACGGCGAGCGCTTTCACTTCAGCAGGCAAGTTTGCGTCAATCTCAGCGCGGATGAGTTGTGCTGAACCAAAGATGCACAAGCCCAGCAAAACCACTGGAAGCAATCCCGTGGCAATGGCGAAATAGAAGCCGTGATAGGATGGAAGAGAGTGTAGCTTTTCGCCCTTGCCCGAGATGGCATTGGCGCGGAAGCGGCCTACAAAATATGCGGCAACACTTAGCACCAGAATTAAAATCAACAGGTTGCCCGAACTCATTTTATCCTCTTGGCGTCAACGCCACCCAAACAAAGGCCGAAGGCCGATTGCGGGGCCGTGGCAAACACAGACCACTAGCCCCGCAATCTTCAGAGCAATTACTTGCTCATCATAACGGTGCCAGCCTTCACACCATCCTGAACTGACTTGAGTTCAGCGGCTGGCGAAGGAACGAGACCTGCTTCTGCGAGCGGGCCTTCAGCACCGGCAATCTTGTCCGATACGAAATAACTTGCATATTCCATGATGCCGGGAACAACGCCAACATGAGCCTTCTTCACGTAGAAGAAGAGTGGGCGCGACACTGGATATTTGCCGGAAGCAACTGTTTCAACCGAAGGAACAATGCCCGAAACCGGAGCAACCTTCAGCTTGTCACTGTTGTTTTCGTAGAACGAAAGACCAAACACGCCAACGGCAGTCTTGTTGGTACCAAGGCGAGCCAGGGTTTCAGTGTAGTCGCCGTCGATATCAACCGAAGCGCCATCTTTGCGCATCTTTACGCAAGCCTTGGCAGCGTCATCTTTGGACATGCCAGCAGCCATCAAAGCTGCATCGCCCTTTACAGCGGCGCAACCAGCGGCAAGAACCTTCTGCTCAAACACTTCGCGCGTGCCATGCTTTTCGCCGGGAACGAAGGCCATGATAGGCATGTCCGGCAGCTTGTCGTTGACTTGCTTCCACGTCTTGTTGGGATTGTCGACCATCTTGCCGTCCTTGTCAGGAACTTGGGCAGCAAGAGCGAGATAAAGATCAGCCGGAACGAGGGCGATATCGCCCACTGACTTATCGACGGCAAACACGATGCCATCATAGCCAAACTTCACTTCAATAATGTCCTTCACGCCATTGGTGGCGCAGGTGGCAATTTCTTCGGCCTTGATTGGGCGCGATGAGTTGGCAATGTCGATGGTTTCTTCGCCAACGCCCTGGCAGAACTGCTTGATGCCAGCGCCTGAACCGCCCGATTCAACAACGGGGGCTTTGAACTTTGGATTGGCCTTGGCAAAGCCTTCAGCCACGATTTGGGCATAAGGCAGAACTGTGGAAGAACCAGCAATGTGAATCTGGTCACGGCCGGCAAATGCCGGGGAAGCGATGAGGGCCAGCAGACTTGCTGTGGCGAGAATACGGTTCATGGGGTCACTCTCCTGTTACGATGACGCGTTTCGTCTAGGGTTCTTCAACAACGCTTGTGCAACGGTTGCACAACAGGAGTATGACAATATAACTATTTGTTCTGTTTGATTATTTTATAGATGGCAGAGAAATGGAGAATTGGCTGCCCTGGCCCAATCGAGATTCAATCTGCAACTTGCCGCGATGTCTGTTGACGATATGCTTGGCAATTGCGAGGCCAAGACCCGTGCCGCCACGCGTGCGGCTATCTTGCACGCTCACACGGTAGAACCGCTCGGTGAGGCGCGGCACATGTTGGGCAGAAATGCCGGGGCCATGGTCGCGCACCGACAGTATTGCGCTGCCATTTTCCCTGCGGCCGACAATCTCCACTCGCTTCCCAGACGCGCCATATTTGATGGCATTCTCAACGAGATTATGGACGACCTGGGTGAGTTGATTGGAGTCACCCAGCACTGGCAAAGAAGGCGGCACATCCAGCAACACTTCAACGCCAAATTCCTTGGCCAACGGTGCCAGCAGCTTTGAGACCGTGCCTGCAATGGCCGAAAGATCTGCCATGCCACTGGGTGCCACGTGTTCACTGAGTTCGATACGGCTTAATGACAGAAGATCATCGATGAGTGCTGCCATGCGTTCGGCTTGAACTTTCATGATGGCCAGAAATTCATCGCGCGCCTTGGCATCATTCTTGGCGGCACCCATCATGGTTTCGACAAACCCTGCAATGGATGACAGGGGTGTGCGCAATTCGTGGCTGACATTGGCGACGAAATCGGCACGCATGCGTTCAACTTGTTCTTCATGTGTGGTGTCGCGCAGCAACAGCAGGCAAATGCGCTTGGTGTTTTCAAACCGGCCCAACGGCGACACGTAAGCATTTAGGGTCCGCGAGACGGGTGCTTTTGTCTGGTGCTGAACTTGGGACGCGCGCCCCGCAAAATTTGCATTTTGAACAGCTTCCAAAATCACCGGCGCGCGAAAAGCGAAAGTGATGTGCTGGTCTTTTGTTGTTGTCTCGAAGAAAATATCGGCTGCCGCATTGGCACTGACAATTGTGCCCAACTCGTCAATTACCAGACAAGGATCTGGAATGGCGGCGGTGATGGCTTCAATCTGCAATGCAGTGAAATTCTGGTCCATGGCATCGCTTATCAGATTTTCTGTGTCAGTTCGATCTCAACCTGCGTGAGGTGTTCATAGTTTCCAGGCGAGAAGTGCTTCCGATGCCAACGGCACTTGATCTTGAAGCGCCATCGCGATCGGGATGGTGACATAATTTTCTCCTGGTCCGGGCCTTTCAAGTGTAGCCAACTGACTGTCGAGCAAGGTTGGCGGCATGAAATGGCCTTTTCGGGCGGCAATACGTTGCGCCAAAAGTTCACGCGGACCATCAAGATGAATGAACATGACAGGCCTTGCGGCTTGGGCGACGATCAAGTCGCGGTAGACTTTCTTCAATGACGAGCAAGATGCAATGATGCCTTCATTGCCTCTCAACGTCTCACCCACCTTCGCGAGCCATGGCCAGCGGTCGTCATCATTCAAGGGCTGGCCGGAACTCATCTTGGCGATGTTTGCAGCGGGATGAAGCTTGTCGCCTTCGACAAATTTGACGTGCAATGCCTTGGCCAAGGCCTCACCAAGCGTGGTCTTTCCACAGCTTGTGACACCCATGACGACGGCGGCACCTTTGAACATGTCAGATCACCGCCGTGATACCGCCATCCACATAGAGGATGTGGCCATTGACGAAGGACGATGCGTCAGAGGCCAGAAATATGGCGGCACCCACCAATTCTTCGACATTGCCCCAGCGGCCCGCAGGTGTGCGCTTCTCCAACCATGTTGAAAATTCCGGGTTGTCGACCAGCGCCTGATTGAGTGGCGTCTTGAAATAGCCAGGCGCTATGGCATTCACTTGAATATTGTGTTTGGCCCAGTCGGCGCACATGCCCTTGGTCAACATTTTGATGGCGCCTTTGCTTGCAGTATAAGGAGCAATTGAAGGCCTCGCCAATTCGCTCTGCACGGAACCCACATTGATGATCTTGCCACCTTTGCGCGCGATCATATGGCGGGCCACAGCTTTCCCCGTGATGAAGGCGCTTTCCACATTGACGCGCATCAGCTCACGAAATTTTTCGAGTGGGAAATCTTCGAGGGGTGTTCGAAACTGCATGCCGGCGTTGTTGAAGAGGATGGCAATGGGGCCAACTTCGCTTTCGATACGGGCGATTTCAGAAGTGGCGGCGGCTTCGTCCGTCACATCAAATGCAGCGACGTGAACGTTAATTCCTTCCGCCTTCAGCCGAGATTTCGCTTGTTCCAGCTTTTGATGATCGCGACCATTGAGAATAACGGTTGCACCCGCTTCGCCCAAACCTCGAGCAATCGCCAGTCCAATACCCTGGCTTGAGCCCGTCACCAAAGCCAGACGGTCTTTCAGATTGAAGATATCCATAACGCCTCCCGATTTTCCTCAATGGCTATCAGGTCTTCCTACGTACCGCAAAAGGTTTGGAGAACTTCTTCGCTGGCGGTTGGGAGCTTGGTCAAATCTGTGGCCCTTAGTTCCTGATCGAAGGGGCTCTTCAGGGCCTCTAAAAGCTTGTGCAGGGGTGCGAGATCATTCCCCTCTGCCGCCTTTAACGCTTCTGCCACACGATGATTGCGTGCGATCACCACCGGATTTGAGCGGGCCATCAAGGCCGAAGCCTCCTTCAAAGACTGTGGTTGTTCGCCAAGGCGCTTTATCCATGATTGATGCCACGGCTGCTTCAAATCAATCATTTCTGGATTCAGGTGCAGGAAGAAGTTGGTGAAATCCTCCCCTCTGTCGGCCATGTGCTGCAAGGTGGATGCGATGAAATCTGCATCAACCTCGCGGCGTTCAAATATTCCAAGCTTGGCCAGCATTCGCGTTTCAAATTCGCGCTCAAACTGCGGCAGGAATTTTTCCAACTCGCTTTCCGCAATTGCAATGGCCCTCGCGCGGTCTTCCTCCAGCAACGGCAACATTGATTCAGCGAGCCTGGTCAGATTCCACAGGGCCATCACGGGCTGCTTATCCCACGCGTAACGCCCACCACGGTCAATCGATGAGAAAACTTTTTGCGGATGAAAGACATCCATGAAAGCACACGGACCAAAATCAATCGTCTCTCCGGCAAGCTGCATGTTGTCGGTGTTCATCACACCGTGAATGAAGCCGACCGACATCCATTGTGCGATCAAGGGAGCTTGCCTTGCAATCACCTGTTCCAAAAGCCAGCGGTATCTATCGGCTCCTAGAGGCGCGCCACCGAAATTGCGGGCCATTTCATAGTCCGCCAGCGCCTTTAATGATTCAATTTCCTGGCGCACTGCCAAAAACTGGAATGTACCCACGCGCACATGGCTTTTGGCGAGGCGAAACAACACAGCGCCCTGCTCGGCGCGTTCACGGTAGACGGGCTCCCCGGTTGCCACTACGGCAAGGCTACGCGTGGTTGGAATGCCCAATCCTGCGAAACCTTCGCTCACGATATATTCGCGCAACATGGCCGAAAGCGTGGCCTTGCCATCGCCGTTGCGGCTGAACGGTGTGGCGCCAGAACCTTTCAAGTGGACGTCAAAGCTTTCGCCGCCGCTGCCAATGATCTCAGCGAGTAAAGCGGCGCGGCCGTCGCCCAACTGCGCATTGAAGCCACCGAATTGATGCCCCGCATAGGCCATGGCGAGGCCCTGCTTGCCGCCGAAATTGAGAAGCGTGTCCTGCCAGTCGGCGGGCAATCCCAAACTTTTCGCCAGCGCTTCATTGGCAATGATTGTGCGCGGTGCCGGAACAGGCTCAAGTTCCAGGCTGCGATGCAGGATGGGGGGAAGGCCTGCATAGGAGTGGGAGAAGGAAAGAGGCATTCGTCTAATATAGGTTCACAAAACTGAAATTGCGAGTTAGCAATCTTTGGGGTGGTTTCAGCTGGATGTCACCAGTGTCGATATTGAAGCTTTGATCGATGTGGCAATGGCATCGCTGACTTTCTTGTCGTTGATCGAACGTGCCATCGAGACTCCTCCAGACAGAGCCGCGAGAATTGCCCAAGCGGTTGCTTGACTGAGCGGCATGTGCTGCTGGGGTAAATCGCTCGTCATGGCCTCGACCACTTTTAAAAGCTCGGCTTGATAGGCACGTTTTGTGATGTTGTCCGACCTAATGACATCAGGCGTCATGCTTTGCAGGCCACAGCTTTCACCCATTTCACAGGTGCGCCGGACACTCAGATAGAAATCCACAAACTTGTCCAACCAGACATCGCCCTCTGTCTGGCGCAGATGTTCTATGCCCTCGCGCAGCTCTATAAGGCCTGCAATCGCGGCGGCTGTAAACGCCTCCGCCTTGGAGGGAAAATGGCCATAAAATGCCCCTGACGTGACGCCAGCCTCTTTGGCAAGTCCATCAACACCAATTCCCCCAAAGCCATGGCGACGAAACCCGCGGCCCGTGGCCTGGAGAATTTTGCCGCGGGCTTCGCTCTTGTGTTCTGGAGAATAGCGCAATTTCCAAACCTTTATATAACGTTCGTTATTTAATAATTGACTTTCGTGGGATCAATGCCTAAGCAATGTATAACGGTCGTTATATCATGGAACAGCCGTTCAACACAACCGCGATTTAACCCGCAATGTCGACAGGAGATCCAATGCCCCTTACCCTCACTTTGACACAAGGTGTTTTACCCAAAGGACAAGAGAAAGTTGCCTACGCTCGTTTGTCGGAGGCTATGCTGAAGTGGCATGGTCTTACCGGCAACAAAGCCATGACGGAGAATGTCATCGGATCGATCCATGTTCTGCAACCCGAGCATACGTTTACAGGGACGAAGGAAACGCCCGTTGCCTTCATTGAATGGAAAGTTCCGTCCTTCGCATTTACGAATCGTGATGCCCAACT
>JBDSTO010000135.1:0-5721 GCA_039928255.1 Aestuariivirga sp.
GCGCAAAAGAACGCCACTTGTTGCAAGCCAGAAATTTTCACGTTTCGATCCGGATTTCAGGCTTTCAACACTCCTTTGTCGAAAATGAGGCCCGACTCAGGGCCAGTCTCAGGGCCTGTGGTAAGGATGATTTACGAGAATGGTGACTGATCGGTAAATTTGTTCAAGAAGCATGATGCGGACCAGCCTATGGGGCCAGGTCATGGCACCGAAGCTCATGAGTTCATTGGCTTTTTCTCGCGTCTTTGGGTCATGCCCGTCGGCACCGCCGATCATGAAGGCGAGATCGCCAATGCCCTGGCCTGCAAGCTTTGAGATGCGGGCGGCAAAGGCCTCACTGGAAAGTGATGGGCCGCGCTCATCAAGGGCTATGAGATGGGCAGCCTGGGGTAGGGCCGCCCATAAAATTCCGGCCTCTTCAGCCATGCGCTGGCTTGAAGTCTGGGCCTGTGATTCGGAAAAGTCGCTGATCTTGAGGCTGTTGATCCCGGCTTTGCGGCCCATGGCATCGATGCGGGAAGCATAGTCATGGGCCAGCATTTTCTCTGGCCCAGACTTCAATTTCCCAATCGCCGCCACATGGAGGCGCAATGTTCAGTCCTCGCGCTTTTCCGCGGGCGCGTGTTCTGACCACAGCTTTTCGAGATTATAAAAGGCGCGAACTTCGGGCCGGAAAATGTGGACAATGACATTGCCCGCATCAACCAGAACCCAGTCACCCTGTTCCAAACCCTCAACGCGAATGTCGCGCTGGCCTATGCTCTTCAGCTTTTCAACAAGCTGATCGGCAATGGCAGCGACGTGGCGATTAACGCGGCCCGTGGCAATGACCATGCCATCAGCCACGGATGAGCGGCCTTCAACATTGATCGGCAGAATTGATTCAGCCTTGGCATCATCAAGTGCCTCAATGATCGCTTCCATCAACGGCCATGGCGGGCCGTCATAAAGCTTGGTCGGCGCCACTACGATTTTTTGTGGAGCTGGCTTTTTTGCAATCGTCTTTGCAGGTTTTTTGGCCGCAGGCTTTTTCGCAACTGGCTTTTTGGCAAGAGGCTTTTTTACGGCCTTTGGTGCAACTTTCTTGGCAATCTTTTTTGGCGCCAGCTTTTTAGTAGGCTTGGCAGCGATAGCTTTCTTGACGATTTTCTTGACGGGCTTCTTGGCCGGGGCCTTCACGGCCTTTTTTGCGGCCTTCTTCGGTGCTGCCTTTTTCACAAGTTTCTTCGCAGCCACCTGCACGATTTTCTTCGCTGGCTTTTTGGGCGCGGATTTGGCGAGTTTCTTCACCGCTGTCTTGGGGGATTTCTTGGCAGCCTTTGCCGGCACTTTTTTAGCGGGCTTTTTGGCTTGCGCTTTGATGGCCTTCTTGGCCTTCACGGGTTTCTTGCTCAGGGGTCAATTCCTTCTACTGAATGGCCTTCCATAGCAAATCACAACGTTAAAGTGAAACGGCTTTGATATGATGCCTAATGGCGGTCGAGCTTTCGGGCCGCAGTGGCATGGAAATGAAGGTCCAGGCAGGAGCTTTGCGGGTCACCAATGTCTTGGCGTCTTGAGCAGGCACCCTGGCATGTTCAAAGCGCAGTGCTGTCTTTGAACGCAAGGCACGAATGGAATAGCCTGGCCGTGCCAGGATCGCCAAAGGCAAGGTTTTGGCAATGAGTGTCCAGTCATGCCAGCGATGGAAATCCTTCAAGCTGTCTGCCCCCATAATCCAGACAAAATGCGCCTGTTTCATCGCAGGTGCCAAGAGTTGGAGAGTTTCTGCCGTATTGTGGCAATGGCCCTGTTGTTCGATATCGGTGACCACAAAACGAGGGTCTGCGGCAAGGGCTCGGGTGGCGGCCAATCGCGTCGCATATTCTCCTGTTTCGCCGGGATCCTTCAACGGATTTTGTGGCGAGACCAGCCACCACACCTGATCGAGCTGCAACCGCTTCAGGGCAAACAGCGCCACCATGACATGGCCGCGATGGGCCGGATTGAATGAGCCGCCGAAAAGTCCGATGCGTTGGCCAGGGCTCAAGGGCGGCAGTTTGACCATGGCCTCAGGGCCTGATCTGCCCAGACCCGCGGATCTGGTATTTGAAGGTGGTGAGTTGGGCTACGCCGACAGGGCCTCTGGCGTGCATCTTGCCTGTGGCAATGCCAATTTCAGCGCCAAAGCCAAATTCACCGCCATCGGCAAATTGCGTGGAGGCATTGTGCAGAACAATGGCGCTATCGACTTCACGGAGGAACCGCTCGGCAGTTTTTTGATTGGCCGTTACAATTGAATCTGTGTGTTGCGAGCCATACTTGGCGATATGAGCCATGGCGCCATCCACGCCGTCAACCACTGCCATTGCAACGATGGCGTCAAGATATTCGGTGGACCAGTCCTCTTCGGTGGCGGCCTTCACAGCGGGATCAGCAGACATGGTCGTTTTGTCGCCGCGCACCGCGCAACCTCCATCAATCAGTGTACGGATGATTGGTTTCAGGTGCGTTGCCGCACAGGCTTTGTCGACCAGAATGGTTTCGGCTGATCCACACACGCCGGTGCGGCGCATCTTGGCATTGAGAACGATGGACTGCGCCATCGCAAGATCAGCGTCCTTGTCGACATAGACATGGCACAGGCCCTCAAGATGACTGAACACGGGCACGCGCGCTTCGGATTGAACGCGGGCCACAAGATTCTTGCCACCGCGGGGCACGATGAGATCGATTGCGCCGCCCAGGCCCTGCAGCATTTCTCCCACGGCGGCGCGATCCGTATTTGCCACCATCTGGATGCAATCTTGATCAAGGCCTGCTTCAGCTAATCCGCCGCGCAAAGCCGCCATGATTGCTGATGAAGAATGAAATCCGTCGGAGCCGCCGCGCAAAATGGCGGCATTACCGGATTTGAGGCAGAGTGCACCCGCATCCGCCGTGACATTGGGGCGGCTTTCAAAGATGATGCCGATCACGCCAATGGGCACGCTGACGCGCGAGATTTCCATGCCATTGGGCCTGGTCCATTTCTCGGAAACCTTGCCGACAGGGTCTTCAAGATCGGCGATTTCTTCCAACCCTTGCGCCATGGCTTCAATGCGTGACGGATTAAGCGTCAGTCGGTCGACGAATGAAGATTTCAGATCCTTCGAACGCGCCAGATCAAGATCAAGCGCATTGGCGGTGAGGATTTCGTTGCTGTTCTGGCGGATGAGGTGGGCCATGGCGCGCAGGGCCTGGTTCTTTTGCACGGTGGAGGCGAGTGCCAGCGCGTGTGAAGCAGTGCGCGCGTTCTGGCCAAGCTGCAGCATTTCAGCGCTCATGATTTGTCCTGCCCCATCATCACGAGATCGTCACGATGGATGATCTCGTCATCGCATTCGGACCCCAACAGCTTTTGCACTTCAGCAGATTTCAATCCGACGATACGCTTGGCATCGGCCGCATCATGGGCGACGAGGCCGCGGGCAATTTCTGTGCCATCGGCCCCGATGATGCTCACCGTGTCGCCGCGTGAGAATGAGCCGGTCACTTTTTTAACGCCTGCGGGAAGCAAACTTCTTCCCTTGATCAAAGCAGCCTTGGCGCCATCATCAACAATGAGGTGACCACTGGG
The DNA here is from genome assembly GCA_039928255.1 of Aestuariivirga sp. Taxonomy (GTDB): domain Bacteria; phylum Pseudomonadota; class Alphaproteobacteria; order Rhizobiales; family Aestuariivirgaceae; genus Aestuariivirga. The sequence goes on from JBDSTO010000135.1 coordinate 3,599, forward strand.
TTGGAGTGTTCCCGCAATCCAGCGTTTGCGTGATTGCAGGGCTGAGGCTTCAGCCAAGAACCATGTGCAGCGCGCGCCCTGATTGATGCGTTTTAAAGGCGCCAATTCATGGCCCGAGGCGATGACCATGTTGCAGCCAGATGAGAGGGCGATTTTTCCGGCCTCGATCTTGGTGATCATGCCGCCAGAGCCGACGCCTGAGATGGGTTTTCCGGCCATGGCTTCAACTTCAGGCGTGATCTCGCGCAGCTCGGGGATAAATGTCGCACCCTTTTGATCAGGTGGCAATGAATAGAGCCCATCAATGTCTGAGAGAAGAACCAGAACATCAGCCGACATCATGGAAGCGACGCGGGCGGCCAAGCGGTCATTGTCACCGTAGCGGATTTCGGATGTGGCAACGGTGTCGTTCTCGTTGATTACGGGAACGGCTCCTTGCGCCAGCAAGGTTGAAAGGGTTGCCCTGGCATTCAGATAACGGCGGCGCTCTTCGGTGTCGGTCAAAGTCACGAGAACTTGCGCTGCAACGATGTTCTTCAATCGCAAGGCTTCCGACCAGGCTTGCGCCAGCGAAATCTGCCCGACCGCTGCCGCCGCCTGGCTTTGCTCAAGCTTCAACTTGCCCTTGGGAAAGCCCAAGGCGCGGCGGCCAAGCGCAATGGCGCCCGAGGAAACCAATATGACGTCAGCGCCACCAACGCGAAGGTCCGCTACATCATCGACCAGCGATGACAGCCACGAGGCTTTGATGGCTCCGGTCTTCTGGTCAACCAGCAGGGCCGAGCCCACTTTGATCACCACCCGCTTTGCTTTGGCCAAGGGAGACATCAGGGCCTCCAGCCTTGCGTGCTCACTCCTTCTGGATCAACAAGCGTCGAACTCGAGCGGTTCTTGGTGATGAATTTCAAAAGCTCACGCATGGTCTGGCCAACGTTCTTGTTGGTTGCGGCAGAAATGAGCAGAGGCTTCTTCTTGGTCTTTTTTTCGAAATCAGCCACCAGCTTTTCCAGCGCCTTGGGTTCAACCGCATCAATCTTGTTGAAGGCGATGATCTCAGGCTTTCGGGCGAGGATCGGGCTATATGCTTTCAGTTCAGCACGGATGGTCTTATAGGCGCCGGGCAGATCATCGCCTGTGGCATCAATCATGTGTAGCAGCACGGCGCAACGCTCAATATGACCGAGGAAGCGCGTGCCAAGACCAGCACCTTCTGATGCGCCTTCGATGAGCCCCGGAATATCAGCCAGAACAAAACTCTTTTCATCCTGCTGCACCACGCCAAGCTGGGGATGAAGCGTGGTGAAAGGATAGTCCGCAATCTTGGGGCGGGCGGCTGAGACAACCGACAGCAGGGTTGATTTGCCGGCATTGGGCAGGCCAACAAGTCCGGCATCAGCAATCAGTTTCAGATGTAACCAGATCCAGCGTTCTTCACCGAGAAGTCCAGCATTGGCATTGTATGGGCTGCGGTTGGTGGCCGACTTGAAATAGTGATTGCCAAAGCCGCCATTGCCGCCGCGGGCAATACACACCCGGTCCCCAACCTTGGCGAGATCGGCCACCAAGGTCACCTTGTCTTCTTCATAGATCTCAGTTCCGGCTGGCACTTTGAGCACGATATCGGGCGAAGCCGCACCGGCGCGCAGACGGCCCATGCCATGGCCTGCCGTTCTGATCTTGAAATGCTGCTGATAGCGATAGTCGATGAGGGTGTTGAGGTCATTGGCAGCTTCCACCCAGACGTCGCCGCCCTTGCCTCCGTCACCACCATCTGGCCCACCAAATTCGATGAACTTTTCACGCCGGAACGAGACAGAGCCCGCCCCGCCATCGCCAGCCTTCACATAGATTTTTGCTTCATCGAGAAATTTCATGGTTCGCTTCTAGAGAGTTTTGCAACACAGTTGAAATGATTTCGGCTTGGGTTGACTTATGCGAATTTTGCAAGGTGATTAATTCCGTTTCATGTGAATTAAATTCCTGACTCTGAATTTCGCTTTGCCTTGAAAAACCCACAATGGAACTACCTCATTTCTGACATAATTCATTGTTTTATCCCAGTTATCCCCTGACATCGGCAGTCTTGAGGTTGAGGTGTTTTCGGCATGAAGGCAGAAAACATT
>JBDSTO010000136.1:0-4212 GCA_039928255.1 Aestuariivirga sp.
GAAACAGGGCCAGAGGTTTTTGTTTGAATGATGAACTTGCCCTCAAACTTGAGGGCTGTTCCCAGCATGGCCGTCAAGGACACGCTTTCCGCCACGAGGGCTGAGACAGCATCAGGATAGGAATGGCGGCCCAGAATATCATCGAGCACGGGCCCCAGCCGCACCAGGCGTCCACGAACGCCCAGCGGCTTGATGGCAAAGGGGATGACGAGATCAGCGTTCATTTCACGCCAAAGCAGGAGAGAAGAATTGCCTTTTGCGCATGAACGCGATTTTCGGCTTCGTCGAAGACTACCGAATGCTTGCCGTCCATCACCTCATCCGTCACCTCTTCATTGCGGTGTGCGGGCAGGCAATGCATGAACAGCGCGTCTTTTTTCGCGTGTGCCATCAAGCCTGCGTTGATCTGATATGGACGGAGCAAGTTATGGCGGTTCTCGGCATCTTCGTCATGCATCGACACCCAGCAATCCGTCACCACGCAATCAGCGCCGGCCACTGCCTGTTCTGCTGATGTCATGACATTGACGTCGGCTTTTTGCGCTTTGGCCCAGTCCAGAAATTGCTGACGCGGGAACAGCGATTGTGGTGCTCCCACATTCAACGATCCACCCAGAACGCCCACTGCTTCAATCCATGAGGCGCAGACATTGTTGCCGTCCCCGACCCATGCGATCTTGGCCTTGTCGATGGCACCTTTATGTTCTTCAAAGGTCAAAACATCAGCCATGATCTGGCAGGGATGCGTCAAATTGGTGAGGCCGTTCACAACAGGAATTGTGGCGGCTGAGGCAAATTCGAGCAGCGTTTCATGAGCCTTGGCGCGGATCATCACGCCATCGACGTAGCGGGAGACCACACGCGCCGTATCAGCGATGGTCTCGCCCCGGCCCAATTGCATTTCAGCACCAGACACCGTGAACACTTCGCCACCTAATTGCCTGATGCCCATTTCAAAGGAAAAGCGGGTGCGCGTTGATGGGCGTTCAAAAATCAGCGCAATGGCTTTGCCTTTAAGCGGCAGATCGGAATCGCGCTCGCCCTTGGCGAGGCCTTGGCGCGATTTCTTGCGTTTTGCAGCACCATCAAGAACCGCCCGCAATTGGACCTTCGAGAAATCTTTCAAATCGAGAAAATGCGGCATGATCAGACTTTGGCTTCCAGAACTTTGCAGGCGCGTTCAATTTTGTCGACAGCTTCATCGACATCCTTGTCGTTGACGATCAAGGGCGGCAAGAGACGCACCACGTTGTCGCCAGCGCCAATCAACAACAGCTTTTCATCAAGGGCGGCCTTGATCAAATCCGTATTTAAGACCTTGCATTTGATGCCCATCATCAGGCCTTCGCCGCGAATATCTTCGATGACTTTCGGATGAAGGTCTTTCAGGCGTTCAAGCTTTTGCTTGAGACGCAAGGCCTGGCGTTCGACATTTTCGAGAAAGCCCTTCTCGAGAACAACATCCAAAACGGCATTGCCCACGGCAGTCGCCAGCGGATTGCCGCCGAAGGTCGAACCATGGGTTCCGGCGACCATGCCTTGGGCGGCATGTTCAGTGGCAAGCACTGCACCCAAGGGGAAGCCGCCGCCGATACCTTTTGCAACCGCCATAATGTCGGGGGTGATGCCTGACCATTCATGGGCAAAGAGCTTTCCCGTGCGGCCCACGCCGGTTTGTATTTCATCAAAAATCAGCATCAGGCCGTGGCTGTCGCAGAGTTCGCGCAGCTGACGCAGGAATGGCGCTGGCACAGGCCTGATGCCGCCTTCACCCTGAATGGGCTCAATCATGATCGCCGCGGTCTGGGGACCGATGGCGGACTGGAGGGCGTTCATATCATCAAAGGGCACCTGGTCAAAACCTGGGGCCTTTGGCCCAAAGCCGTCGAGATATTTCTGCTGGCCACCTGCCGCCAATGTGCCGAGGGTGCGGCCATGGAAGGCGCCTTCAAAGGTGATGATATGAAATTTTTCGGGATGGCCCAGGGCCGCGTGGAATTTGCGCGCCATCTTGATTGCAAGTTCGTTGGCCTCGGCACCCGAATTGCAAAAGAAGACGGTGTCGGCAAAAGTCATTTCAATCAGGCGGTTGGCCAGTTTTTCCTGGCCGGGCATTTGGTAAAGATTGGATGTATGCCAGATCTTTCCGGCCTGTTCGGTGAGTGCTGCAACCAAATGAGGATGGGCATGGCCGCAGGAATTGACAGCAACGCCTGCGCCAAAATCGAGATATTCCGTGCCGTCGGTTGCATAGACACGAGCACCCTCGCCCCGTTCAAAAGCAACGGGAGCGCGATTATAGGTGGGCAGAACCGAAGCGATCATGATGATCCCCAAAACCAAAAAGCGCCGATTGGACATCGGCGCAGTTAAAAAAACCTCATAGTCAAGTGCGCAGGCTTGGTCAATGCCGCGCTTTCCACAGATGAGTCAAAAGAGCGCATGGACGGGTGATTCGGCACCTGCTTAAGTTCTTGTTAACCATAAGGCCGGGCGAAGTAGCTGGGGAAAACAAAGTCAATATCAGCCTAATTCCTTGTTTCTGTCCTACAGCCCATTGTAGGAAATAGGGACCGGCCTACGAAATGTAGGGGTTTTCGTAAAGCGTTGGCGTCAACGGCGCAGGGTATTTGTACCCTGTGAATAGAGAAGGATTCTGAAATGAGCGAAGTTTTGGTGCAAGCCGAGAAGGGTCAGTGGAGTGACGATCGCGTCAATATGCTGAAGCAGCTTTGGGCAGACGGACTGAGCGCCAGCCAGATCGCCACCAAGCTTGGCATGGGTGTGACCCGCAATGCCGTCATTGGCAAGGTGCATCGCCTTAATTTGTCAGGTCGCGCCTCAACGCCGCGGGCGGCAACGCCACGCTCACCGCGCAAGACCGTGCGGGAACCTTCCGCACCGGGCAGCCGCTCACCCTCCATGCCGACGGCGGGTGCAACGGCGCTGAAACCGTTCATGCAGCCACGCGCCATGCCGCTGCCTGAGCCTAAGCCCTTGCGGCTGGTGGATTCAGCCAAGGATGGGCGCATCACCATTCTTCATCTCTCCGACAAGACCTGCAAATGGCCAATCGGTGATCCGATGAAGGAAGATTTCTGCTTTTGTGGCCATGGGCCCCGTGATGGATCGCCCTATTGCGAATATCACGCTCGCATGGCCTATCAACCGCCCCAGAGCAGATTGCGTCGCACCGGCTGAGTTGACCGATGGATATTGATCCCGGCATTCTGGCATTTTGCGCTGAGATTTCGGCCAAAACGCCGCCGGGTTCAGACCAGTGGCCGCTTGATCGGCAGCGCAAGGCCTGGAACGAAGTCTGCGCGCAGTTTCGGGCACCGCGTCCCGCTGGTCTTAAAGTTCACGATCTTGAAACAGAGGGCGTGAAGTTTCGCCTTTACGTTCCTGAGGGCAATGATCCATTGCACGGCGTTCTCTATTTTCATGGCGGCGGCTGGGTTTTGGGCGGACCTGAAACCCACGACGACATGTGCGCGGAAATGGCGGCCTTTGCGAATTGCGCTGTGGCCTTGGTTGACTATCGGCTGGCACCCGAAAATCCACATCCAGCACAGCTCCATGACAGCTTGAAAGTCTGGCGCTGGATGCGCGAAGAAGGCAGTAAATATAACATTGATGCCGATCATCTTGTGGCAGCGGGAGACAGTGCGGGCGGGCAGATGTCGGTTGGGCTTGGATTGGCTCTGGCCGAGCAAGGGCTTTCACAACTCAAGGGCCTGCTGCTTATCTATCCCGTTCTCGGCGCTGATACGAACACGCCATCCTATATCCGCAATGCCAAGGCACCTGCCCTTAACCGAGATGAAATGATTTTCTATCTCGACAGCTTTCTGGGCGCCAAGGGCGGCAAGAACTGGACAGACTCCAAGGCTGTTCCCAATCTTGCCAGCACTGAAGCGCTTAAAGCCCTGCCCCGCACTTTTATCACCGTGGCCGCCCATGATCCCTTGCGCGATGATGGCGTGATTTTTGCCGATAAGCTGAAAACGGCTGGTGTTCGCGTGGACTTACTGGAAGAGCCCGCATTGGCACATTCCTACATGCGCGCCCGCTATGTTTCTGCGCCAGCAAAAAAAGGCTTCGACGCAATTGTCGAAGCCCTTCGCTCACTGTCGCACGTCTAGACTGTTTGCCGCCAGCAGACGCTGGCAGCAGGGATTACATCACCGTGACTTGGGTTCCGACCTTCAC
>JBDSTO010000137.1:0-5730 GCA_039928255.1 Aestuariivirga sp.
TCCAATGGGAAACAAGGCTGGTGCCCGGTGCAGATTTTGAGTTCGCGCCAAAGCGCATGAAAGCGATGGCGTCGAAGCTGGAGCCCGCCATGAAAGCGATTGATCCTGAAACGGGCATTGCCACGACAAAGACCAATGAAGTTCCGGGGCTTGCTCCCGAGCAGGGTTCTGAGGCAGAACGCATGGCGCTTCATGCGGCAGGCGCCAACGCCACCCATGCTGTTTCCTATTGCACGGAGGCCGGACTGTTTCAGGCCATCGGCATTCCTGCCGTCATTTGCGGGCCGGGAAACATCGAACAAGCTCACAAGCCCGATGAATTTGTCAGCCTGGCGCAGCTTGAACTTTGTGAGAAGTTCCTTCTGCGACTGGCTGAGGCGTCCTAATTCGCAGCCGATTCAAATGCGCGGTTGCGCGCTTCAACCCGGCGTCGATTGATTTCATAAGCTAGGGCACTAATGATCGTGATGGTAATCATGATCAGGGCCAAAGCATTGATGGTGGGCGTAATGCCGGAGCGCACTTTTGAGCCCACATAGACGGTTAATGTGGTGGACGCGCCTCGCGTGAACTGGGTGGTATTGAAATTTTCTACTGACTGGAAGAAGGCCAGAACAGCGCCCGTTACAATCGCAGGGTAGAGATGGGGAAGCAGAATGCGACGCATCATCTGCGAATGGGATGCACCGAGATCCAAGGCCGCCTCTTCCAATCCACCATCAAAACTTTGCAGGCGAGCCAACACCATCAACATCACATAGGCCGCAATGAAGCTGGTCTGGCCAAGCACCGAAAGATGAAGGCCCGCTGGCACTTTGAACATGTGCCAGAACAGCAAAGTCGAAATGCCGATGACGGCACCCGGCGTCAATACTGGCGCGATCATTGTAGCATAAAGGAGTGTGCGGCTGCGGCCTTTGAGGCTGTTCACCAGAATGGCGCCCGCTGTGCCGATTGGCACCGCCAGCAGAACCACAAAGAATCCGACAATTGCCGTGTTCAGCGTGGCTTGCCACATCGTCTCGTCATTGTAGAGGTCGACGAACCAGCGCCAGGTGAAACCTTTCCATGGTAGAATTGAGGGAAAACGTGAATCGTTGAATGCAGCACCACCCATGATGGCCAGGGGCACAAGCAGGTAAACGATGAAGAGAAGAGCGTAAATGCGAAGCAGGACGTGGCTGATTTTGTTGTTCACGGCATCATCCCCTATTTCGCGATGTCGGCCAGGCCGACCTTGAAGAAGCGCATTGCCAGCGTCACAAAGATCGTACACACGATCAGCAACAGGAAGGCATAGGCAGCGCCGGTGTTCCAATCCTGGCTTTCAAACATCCACTGCTGGATGATTTCTGTAAACCAGCGCGAACGGGTCGAGCCCACCAAAGTCGGAACCAGAATTGAGCCCACAGCCAACATGAAAACCGTAACACAGCCCGAAGCCACGCCGGGTTTGCAATGGGGCAAGATCACTCGCCCATGGATTTGCCACCATTTTCCGCCCAAATCTTCGGCTGCTTCAATCTGGTTGGTGTCGAGGGATGTCATGGAATTATAGAGCGGGAACAGCATGAAAAGAATGTAGGCATAGACCAGCCCGATGACGACGCCACTATAACCGCCAAGTCCGTTCACCCAGCGAATGGGGTCTGTGATGATTCCTAAATATTGCAGTGTTATTGTCAGTGGGCCGTTATAGGCCAGAATGATGAACCAAGCGAAGGCGCGCAACAGCTCACTCACCCACATGGGCACCACCAGCAACAAGAGGAATGTTGGAAGGCTTCGGGGCGAGATAACCTTGGCCATAAAATAGGCCAGTGGATAGCATAGAGCGAGGGCAACGATTGTGGTCAGGCAGCTATAGACAATCGTGATGAAGAAAACCCAGAGATGGATCGGTACTGAGAAAGTCACAAAGCCCAGATTGATTTCGGTCGGGTTATGAATGACCGCCAGATAATTATTGATGGAATAAATATCCTTCGGGCCGCCTATTTCAACGACCGGCAGATAGGGCCGGAAAGACTGCTCAAACAGGCCCATGTAAGGCAAAACTACCAGAAGAAGCAGCCAAAACGCCGTGAGCAAAGCTGCGATGGTGGTGAGGGAGGCGCCGTAACGTCTGACCATTTCTCCCATGGCTTAGTCTTTCTCGGCATAGGCAGTGGCGTCGCTGTCGAGCAATAATTTGGCACTGGCCGTATCAAAAACCAGATTGGTCGAACTGCCAATGGCTGGCGGGAGCGAGGAAGGATCATTGCGCATTTCGGCGCTCAGCTTGCGACCCGTCTTGTCACGCAGAATGACCACGGCGAAATTACCTTCAAAGGACACATCTTCCACGGTGACTGCAACCGCATTGGTATCTTTCTTGGGCTTGGCTGCAAAACTCACATGTTCGGGGCGGATATAGAGGCGCACCTTTGAATCGCGCGTCACACCCTTGCCCAAAGTCACAAGAAATTCACCGACATCAGTTTTAAAGGTTCCGGTGCCGTTTGAAGCCTTGGTCAAAGTTCCGGTGAACTTGTTGTTTTCACCAACGAAGGAAGCCACAAAGCCGTTGGCTGGATTGTTATAGATGTTTTGTGGGACATCAATTTGCTGAATCTTGCCGCGGCTCATGACGGCCACGCGGTCAGACATGGCCAAGGCTTCGCCCTGATCGTGGGTGATATAGATGAAGGTGACGTTGGTGCGCTTTTGGATGGCGCGAAGTTCGGCGCGCATGTGCTGGCGCAATTTCAAATCGAGTGCCGACAGCGGCTCATCGAGCAACATCAATTTTGGCTCAACGGCCAGTGCGCGGGCAATGGCCACACGTTGGCGCTGACCGCCTGAAAGCTGGGAAGGAAAACGATCGGCAACACCTTCAAGCTCAACGAGGTCGAGCAGCTCTTCTGCCTTGGCGCGGCGCGTGGCCTTGTCGACACCACGAACTTCCAGACCAAATGCAATATTCTCCCACACAGGCATCAATGGAAAGAGCGCCAGGTTCTGGAAAATCATCGCCGTGGGGCGTTTGTTGGGGCCGATGCCCCTCATATTTTGACCCGCGATCAGAACCTCGCCGCCGGTTGGTTCGATAAAGCCCGAAACCATGCGCAGGATGGTGGTCTTGCCGCAGCCTGATGGCCCCAGAAAGGAAAAGAACTCACCCGGCTCTATCTTTACGTCCACATTGTCGACGGCGCGATATTTATCGAAATCCATCGACACGCCGCGAAGTTCCACACTTGCTGTCATTCCCCGCCCCGATTTTTCGAATTTTTAAAAGCCAAAGAGCCAGGCGACCCGAAGGTCGCCTAGCTTATCATGGTCGATTAAAAGCTTATGCGGCTTTCCACTTATCGGCGTATTCGCCGCGCAGCTTGATGAACCAAGCAGCTTGTGCAGGCCACCACCAAAGCTTCGAGAGAGCATCGCCTGGATAGGCAGCGCCGTAGAACTTGGCAACGTCTGGAGACATCTTTTCGATGCCGCCCTTGCCGACTGGATTTGCCGAGAAGGCAGTTGCCCAAGCGGACGAACCCTCAGCAGTTGAAATCCACTTTGCAAATTCGTGAGCTTGCTCAACGTTCTTGGCTTCCTTCATCAAGAAGTAGCCTTGGCTCCAGGCAAATGCGCCTTCCTTCGGAGCGATGAAGCCGTAGCCATCAGCGCGGAGGTTATAGCCGGTCGAATCCCAGGTGAGGCCGATTTCAGCGCCATTGGTCTTGAACGCAGCTTGAGCTTCGTTTTCGCCACCCCAGAACTGGGCAACGTTCTTCTTGTGCTTCACAGCTTCTGCGAGAGCGATGTCCCACAGTTGCTTCATTGTGGCTTCGTCCTTGTAGCTGTCAACCCAAGGCTTCGGCAGCTTGCCAGCAGCGTCGAGCACACGGCCCATGGCAGCGAGCGAGGAATGTGCACGCAGCGTAACCTTGCCAGCATATTTGTCGTCGAACAGGTCCGAAAGACCAATCTTGCCATAAGCGCCATCAACTGTCTTGGCGTTGAATGTCATGGCTTCGGTGCCCCAAACTGAAGGCACGAAATAACGCTTGCCGTCGAGTTCGCCAGCATCGCCAGCTTTGCCGCCGGGAACGCCATCGAGATAGTTGGTCAAGATCAGCTTGGAAACGTCCCAAGGCTGAGCAAGGCCGTCAGAAACCCAACCTGGCAGACGATCCAAAGTTGGCTCCATAACGTCAATCGCGCCAGCGGCTGTCTTGGCGTCAGCAGCCATGGTGTCCTGGTTGTCAACTTCCTTGAAGTTGGTCTTGATGCCCGTGGCCTTTTCGAAAGCTGGGAACACGTCCTTCTTCAAACCGTCATAGCCAGCCCAACCTTCAAAGTTGAGTTCGCCGCTTGACGAAAAAGCATTCTTTACGGTGAGTGGAGCAGCAAAGCCCACGGCACCGAGTGCGACAGCGGACTTCAGCAGCGAGCGGCGTGAAATTGCCGCGGCGCGTACTGTTTCCTGAGTTGATGTAAACTTAGTCATCGAGACTTCTCCTCCTTGTGTGCGGGCCCAATGCCCGCCAGAAAACCCATTGAATTACCGGCCGGTTAAACCGGCTTCTGGGGTATCTGATCCTACTATGACAAGCCTGTGACAGCGTGGCAATGGGCTTTTGCGGCGTGGCGCCATCCAAAACCGTAGCTGGCCTTGAATCAGTCTTCAGATTTTTTCAGGCTTGGGACCACCCGTTGCCCAGTCCAGCAATTGGACCGTATGAACCACCGGAATGGACGTGCCGGAAGCAAGCTGGGTGGAGCAGCCGATATTTCCGGAAGCGATTATGTCGGCGTTCAGAACCGCCAAGTTGGCCAGTTTCCGATCGCGCAGCTGCGCAGCTATTTCGGGCTGCAAGATATTATAAGTTCCTGCGGAACCACAGCACATATGGCTTTCAGCGGGCTCAACAACCTCAAAACCCATTTGTCGCAATAGGGCCTGCGGGCTGGTTTTGACCTGTTGACCGTGCTGCAAGGAACAGGCCGAATGGTAAGCGACCCGCCTTTTCACCTGGGCGGCCGGCAAGGTCTGGCGGGCTAAAAATTCGGTAATATCGCAAGCCTGGGCGCTGATCGCCTTGGCCTTGGCGGCATAGGCCAGATCGTCGCGGAACATGTGCCCGTAGTCCTTGATCGTTGTGCCACAGCCCGAGGCCGTGATGACCACGGCATCAACCTTGGCCTCCAGCCACTGGTCGATGGAGCGCTTGGCACGGGCCCGGGCATCGTACTCCTTGCCCATGTGGTGGGGCAAAGAACCGCAGCAAGTTTCGCCTCCGGAGACCACCACGGTAAAGCCAATGCGGTTGAGCAAGCGGATGGTGGCAGCGTTGATTTCGGGATCAATGACCGACTGGACACAGCCTTTAAGCAGGGCGACGCGGCCTTTTTCAATTCCCGTTGCCGGATAGGTTCCGGGCTGGCCCAGCGTGTTGCCAGCCCTCGTGGCCTTAGGCACAAGGTTGAGCATGGCACGCAATCTCGGCGGCAGGAGTGGAGCAGCAAATTTCCCAAGCCTTGCCGCCATCAGTGACAGGCGAAACAGGGAAGGCCGCACCATTGTGAAAGCCAGAAGATTGCGCAAGGCACGATCGGCCCACGGCCGCTGATAGGTTTTTTCAATGTGCTCGCGCGCATGGTCAACCAGATGCATGTAGTTCACGCCTGAAGGGCAAGTCGTCATGCAGGACAGGCACGACAGGCAACGGTCGATGTGTTTGACGGTTT
>JBDSTO010000138.1:0-3441 GCA_039928255.1 Aestuariivirga sp.
GTCATGCCATCCCACTCATGCAGGAAATAAACATCGATGTGATCGCGCTTCAGGCGCTTCAAGCTCGCTTCGCATTCGTGGATGATGTGAAAGCGTGACAGGCCCTGCTGGTTAGGGCCATCCCCCATGCCAAAGCGAACCTTTGTGCCGATCAGAATCTGGTCGCTGCGGCCTTTGAGAATCTCGCCAAGGGCCTCTTCCGATTTTCCGGTGGAATAAGCATTGGATGTATCAAACCAATTCACCCCATGATCGACGGCCACATCGACAAGACGCGAGGCATCTTTGATCGACACACTTCCCGTCATGCTGAAAAAGCCTTCGCCCGCGAAATTCATCGTGCCCAGCGACAGTGTTGAAACCTTGAGGCCGGAACGGCCAAGCGTGCGATATTCCATTATGTGCTCCCATGTGATGACGCATGAAACAATAGTGCGGGATGATAAACAAGTCCGATTTCTGCCAGCCAGCCATGCTGGAGACGCCGCCAAAAAGAAAAGAATACATCCAAAGATTGATCCAGGTCACGGACGTCGCCCTTGTCAGCGCCTAGCACTTGCCCCGAAGGAGAAAATCATGACTCAGAATACCGGACAGGCAGACCGCATCATTCGCATCATTGCGGGCTTTGCGCTTTTGGCATGGGCAATTTGGGGCACAGACCCTTGGCATGCTGTGGGCTGGCTCGGCGCGGTCCTAGTCGTTACAGCCGTGGTCGGCTTTTGCCCGATCTATCGCGTCATCGGTTTTTCGACGAGCGCCGTATCCAAGCGAAAATAGTCAACGCTGGCTGGTGCGCCAGTTGGGGTTGATCCAGGGTTCCAGATTTGAAGGTGCCAAGGGTGTTCGGCCCAGAATATGGTCAGATGCCTTTTCACCGATCATCAAGGTTGGTGAATTGAGGTTGCCATTGGTCACCTGCGGCATGATCGATGAATCAACCACGCGCAAATTCTCCATGCCGATGACGCGGCATTCAGGATCAACCACAGCCATCTTGTCTTTGGGCGAGCCCATCTTGCAGGTGCCACACGGATGATAGGCGCTCTCGCAATGTTCACGGATGAACGCATCAATCTGCTCATCACTTTGCACAAGTTTGCCCGGCTGAATTTCCTCACCCGCATAAGGTGTCATCGCAGCTTGCTGGAAAATCTCGCGCGTCAGGCGAATGCAGCTTCGAAATTCGCTCCAGTCATCCTCATGCGACATGTAATTGAACTGGATGCGTGGTGCCTGCGCCGGATCATTGCTCTTGATGTGGATGGACCCGCGTGACTTTGACCGCATCGGCCCCACATGAACCTGAAACCCGTCTCCGGCAAACGCCGCCTTGCCATCATAGCGCATGGCCGCAGGCAGGAAATGATATTGGATATTGGGATAATCAATTCCGGCATGGCTCCTGATGAAGCCGCAGGATTCAAAATGATTGGTCGCTCCAAGCCCTGTGCGAAACAACAACCATTCAAGGCCAATGCGCGCTTTGGAAAACAAGCCAAGATCACGGTTCAACGAAACAGGCTGCAAGCAACGCAATTGGAAATAGACTTCGAGATGATCCTGCAGGTTTTCGCCAACGCCCGGAAGTTCATGAACCTGCGCAACGCCAGCGTCTTGCAACACTTTGCCGCCACCAATCCCTGAAAGCTGCAACAGGCCCGGCGAATTGATGGTGGAACAGGCCACAATCACCTCGCGCCTGGCCATCACTTTGAAAATTTCGCCGCCCTGCTCATATTCAACGCCAACGGCGCGTCTGCCCTCAAGCAAGATCCGCCGCGCCCGCGCACCAGTCTCCAGTTTCACTTTGCCCTGCGCCAGTGCAGGTTTGAGATAGGCATTAGCCGCCGACCAGCGCAAACCGTTGTGCACGGTCATTTCCATGGCAGCAAAGCCTTCCTGCTGGCTGCCATTATAATCCCTTGAAACAGGATAACCCGCTTGATGCCCCGCATCCACGAAGGCCTGATACAAGGGATTCTTGCGCAAACCCTTTTTCACAAACATCGGCCCGTCATGGCCACGCCAATTGGGCTCGCCACCCTCGACATTTTCCATGCGCTTGAAATAGGGGAGCACATCGGCAAAGCTCCAGCCTTGCGCACCCATCTCGGCCCAGGTGTCAAAGTCACGGGCATGGCCACGCACGTAGACCATGCCGTTGATCGAGCTTGATCCACCCATTACTTTGCCGCGCGGCGTGGCGAGACGACGGTTGTTCAAATGGGGTTCAGGCTCAGTCTCAAACCCCCAATTATAAAGCTGCATGTTCATCGGATAGGAAAGTGCTGACGGCATTTGAATAAACGGACCGCGATCAGTTCCGCCATATTCCAGAACCAGAACCGAATTCCTGGCATCCTCCGATAGGCGCTTGGCCATGACCGAACCTGCCGAGCCCGATCCTACGATGATGAAATCAAATTCCGGAGCGTTCATGGCTTGCTGCGAAACAGCTGGTTGCGCTCAAGCTCCAGCGCATTAATACGGCTTTGGGTCTTGGGCCAATTGCGCTCGACAACGCCTGCGACCAAGGCTTCCGCCACAAACAGCGGAACAATATTGCTGTCCCACGAGGTGGGAACTTCAATGCGAACAGGCAGGCTGTGCACGGCAAAACTCGATATGGGGCTCATCCATTGGTCAGTAATAAGCACGATCTTGGCCCCCCGCCGCTTGGCGGAAGCGGCAAACTCGCGCATTGAAACGTCATAGCGGCGCACATCAAACACCACGACGATGCTGCCCTTGCCGATTTCCAACAAATGCTGCGGCCACAGGGTTTGTGAAGGCGGCACAAGCTCCACCCCACCCCGGGCCATTTGCAGATGAATGGCAAGATATTGTGCCAGGGTGGTCGTAATCCGGCCACCCAACACATGAATGCGGGATTTCGGCGAAGACAGCAGCGCCACAATCGCATCAAAACTGCGATGATCCACAAGCCCCAGCGAGTTTTTCAAATTCTCCATTGCGGCTTGCGCAAAACGATTGAGAACATGGCCCTTGGGCGCTTGCCGTGCCCATTGCTCCTGCCTGGCAATGGGGTTTGAAAGCTGGGCCGAAAGTTCAAGCCGCAACGCCGCCTGAAACGCCGGAAAGCCGGAATATCCAAGCTTCTTGGCAAAGCGCAGCACGGAAGGTGTGGAAACTCCGGCGATGCGCGCAAATTCAGGCATCGAGACCAGCCCGCGCATGGGATAATCCGCCTGCAACGCATGCGACAGCTTGCGCTCAGCCTCGGTCAGGCTGGATGCGGTGGCCCGTAATCTTTCGGCAATCGTGCTGCTGCGTAATTTTGCCATGCCGAAATCTTTGTAACGAAATTGACAAACGAAATCCATTCTGAAATGATCATTTCAGGGAGAACGAAGTGCTTGATAAATTGCGGGCCGAAACCGGCCCCAGCTTTGATATTGTAAATGCGCTAGGCAAGTC
>JBDSTO010000139.1:0-40342 GCA_039928255.1 Aestuariivirga sp.
CGCGTTGGCCCCACATGTTTCATTGAGGAATGGTGCGCTGGGGCGAACATGAAGCCGAGATTGGTTTCCTTGATGCTTTCCGAAATCTTTTCCGGCGACACGTCGATCTTAATGCCGAGCGCCATGAGAACATCCGCAGCGCCTGATTTGGATGAGAGTGCGCGGTTGCCGTGTTTGGCAACGGGCAGACCAACTCCTGCCGTGATGAAGGCAGCGCAAGTCGAGATATTATAAGAGCCTGAAGCATCGCCGCCGGTTCCCACAATGTCGATGGCATGGGCAGGGGCATCCACGCGGGTCATTTTTTCGCGCATAACTTCGACAGCACCAGTGATCTCATCCACCGTTTCGCCGCGCACGCGCAGGGCCATCAGGAATCCGGCGATTTGCGAGGGCGTGGCCTCGCCCGACATCATGATGTTGAAAGCTTCACGGGATTCGGCGCGGGTGAGGGGCGTTCCGGCAGCGACTTTGGCGATAAGAGGTTTGAAATCGGCCATCACTTCGCTCCCGTTTTCACTTTGGCCAAGTCGAGGAAGTTTTTGAGCAATTGGTGACCATGTTCCGAGGCGATGCTTTCCGGATGGAATTGTACGGCATGAATGTTTTTGGTTTTGTGTTGAAGGCCCATGATGATGCCATCGGTCTCGGCGGTAATTTCCAGATCAGCGGGCAGGGTGGACTTATCAATCACCAGCGAATGATAGCGCGTGGCTTGAAAGTCCTGCGGAAGGTCTTTGAAGACGCCCTTCTTTTGGTGGTGAACAGCCGAGGTCTTGCCATGCATTTGAGTGGGTGCACGCACAACGTCACCGCCAAAGGCTTCGCCAATCGCCTGAAGACCCAGGCATACGCCGAAGACAGGGATTTTGCCTGAAGCCTCTTTGACCAGATCAATGATGATGCCGGCGTCAGCCGGTGTGCCGGGACCAGGTGAAATGACGATGGCTTCGGGGCGCGAGGACATCACCTGGCCCACGCTGATCTTGTCATTGCGGTGGACCACGGTTTCCGCACCCAGCTCACCCAGATAGTGATAGAGGTTCCAAGTGAAGCTGTCGTAGTTGTCAATGAGAATGATCATTGTGCCCGTCCTGCCCGGCCTGCAAAGCGCACGGCCTCCTCAGCGGCGCGGAACAAAGCCTTGGCCTTGTTGATGCACTCCTGGTGTTCACTTTCGGGGACTGAATCTGCCACAACGCCAGCGCCGGCTTGCACGTACATCTTGCCGTCTTTCACGATTGCCGTGCGCAGAACAATGCAGGTATCCATTTCACCGTCAGCGCCGAAATAGCCCACGCAACCGCCATAGATACCGCGCTTGTCATGCTCAAGCTCGTTGATAATCTGCATGGCCCGGACTTTCGGTGCGCCAGACACTGTGCCTGCGGGAAAGCCTGCCACCATGGCATCAATGACATCGTGCTTCTTGTCGAGCTTTCCTTCAACGTTGGAAACGATGTGCATCACCTGACTATAGTATTCGAGGATGAAGCGATCAGTAACTTTCACCGAGCCGATTTCAGCCACACGGCCCACGTCGTTGCGGCCCAAATCAAGCAGCATCAAATGTTCGGCGCGCTCTTTGGGATCGGCCAGTAATTCTTCGGCCAACGCCTTGTCTTCAGTGGGCGTTGCACCGCGGCGGCGCGTTCCAGCGATCGGGCGAATCGAAACTTTTCCGTCGCGCACGCGCACCAGAATTTCGGGACTAGAACCTACGACAGCGAAACTATCGAAGTTTAGATAGTATAAGAATGGCGAAGGGTTCACCCGCCGCAGGGCGCGATAGAGCGAAAAGGGTGGCAGTGTGAATTCTGATTCAAAGCGCTGCGACAGCACCACCTGGAAAATATCACCTGCTGCAACATGTTCTTTGGCCTGCAGCACCATCGCCTTGTATTCATCGGGTGTAGTGTTGGATTGGGACGCAGCCATGGGTGGCGCATCCGCTTGGCGAAGTGCCATGTCGATAGGGCGGTCCAAGGCGTCGACGACATCTGAAATGCGCTCCGTGGCCCTGGCATATGCCGCGCGCGCGGTAGTTCCTGCGTCGGGATAGATTGGTGAGGTGACAGTGACTTCATCACGCACCGAGTCAAAAATTGCCATAACAGTGGGGCGGATCATCATGCCATCGGGAAGGCCCAGCCCCTGGTTTTTTGGCGCTGGCAGATCTTCCATCAGGCGCACCATGTCATAGCCGAGATAGCCAAACACGCCTGCAGCCATGGGCGGTGATGCTTCGGGCAGGGCAATGCGGCTTTCTGCCAACAGGGCACGAAGGCTTGCCAGAGGCTCAACGCCGGTTGCTGCGAACGGTCCATCAGGCTCGTGCAAGGCCTTGCGGTTGATCGAAGCCTGATTGCCTTCGACCTTCCAAATTACATCGGGGTTCATGCCGATGATGGAATAGCGCCCGCGTACGGCGCCACCCTCCACAGATTCCAGCAAGAAGGAATAGCGTGCCGAGCGGGCAAGTTTCAGCATTGCCGAAACCGGGGTTTCCAGATCGGCGACCAGCCTCGTAGAAATGATCTGAGCCCGTCCAGCCTCGTAGGCGCTGGCAAAGCTCTGATAATCGGGTTGCACCAGCATTGCCAAATTTGCCTTATTGGGGTTGCTGCTGACTGCCGCGCGTGTTGAGCCGCCACAGTTCTTCATTCAGCGTGACCTTGGCGTTTTGGCGCAAGGCACTGACAAAGCCAGCCTGCAAGTCCGATGCAAGGCGGCCTTTCATGTCCGCTTGCATTTTCTTTGCTTCGTCTGACGGTGTTGCCATCAGCGGGGGCAGGACATCCTTGATAACTTGCATCACATGGGCCGATTTTCCATCACCATCGAGTGAATAGGCAAAGCCCTGGTCCGGTGCGGCAAACAGCGCACTTAGTGCGGCACCATCAAATTCCTGGTTCTGTTCGTTGCGCTTCAACCCAGCGGTGATCTTGATATCGGCCTTGGCTTCCGCAGCGAGGCTATCGAGTGTGGCACCGGCCTTGGCCTTTTCAACAAGGCCTTTGGCCTTGTCGGCAGCAGCTGTTCTCAATCGCTCAGCGATGAAATCTTTGGTGACTTGATCTTTGACCGTATCCAGGGCGCGCAAGGCTGAAGGAATTACTTCCCTCACTTCATACCAGACATAGCCGTCACCAACGGTGAGAGCGTCATTTTCGACGCCAACGTCAGACGCAAAAAGAGCCTTCAACACTTCGGGCTTGGCGGGCAAATTCACGTCCTTGCCATCTTTGTCGAGGCCAGCTGCGTCGACAGCAGGTACAATCGAAATCGGGATGTTGGCTTTTTCGGCGATGGCTTCAAATTTGGTCTGTTGGGCGCGGGCATCTTCAACCGCATTGTAGATCGACTGGATCTCGTCTTTGGCTTTTTCCAGTTGCAGGCGTTGGGTCACCTTGTCTTTGATTTCATCGAGTGTCGGTTGTTTTTCGGGTGCAACCTTCACGGCCTTCAAAAGTGCTGTGGCAAGGCTTCCCTGGACTGGGGCGCTTACTTCGCCTTCCTTTAGGGCGAATGCAGCTTCACCAATTTTCTTGTCGAGGAAGTCGTCCTGCACCTTGTTATTTAAAGTGTAGTCGGCGTCTTTCAAGTTCAACTCTGTCGCAATCTTGGTGATGTCTTCACCATTCGCAATCCGGTCTTTGGCTTTTTGCGCAGCGTCAACCGAAGGGAAAGGCAGCTGAATGATGGTGCGCTTTTCGGGTTCGAAATATTCGGTTTTGTGTTGATCATAATATGCGGTCAATTCTTCAGGTGTAATCTGAACACGCGCTGCAATGTCAGCGGGGTCGGCCTTCATCACGACGACCGAACGATATTCCGGTGCCGTGTAGGCACGCGGGGTTTTGTCATATTGTGCCTTCAAGTCGGCATCGGAGGGTTTTGCCACATCAGTCTCATCAGCGGTGACGACAAAATATTTAACGTCGCGCGTCTGTTGGCGATATTGAACGAGTGCAGAGTCCAGAGCTTTCGGAACCACAAATTGGCCCGATGCTGCTTCTGCCATGGCGGCCCGCAGGATAACCTGCTGCTGGCCGGCCACAAAGCTCGCTTCGGATATATTTGCCTGAGCCAAAGCGCGCTTGAACAAGTCAGCGCTAAATTTGCCATTGGCGTCCTGAAACGAACGGTTGGTGGAAAGATCTTGCAGGATGGCCGAACTCGATACCGTGAGCCCAAGCTTGGTGTATTCAGTATCAATTGCGGCGGCATCAATCAGGCTGTCCAGAACCTGTTGGTCAATGCCCATGCGCCGGACGTCATCCAAGGTTACATTCTGTCCGGTTTGGGCTGATATATTCTTGCGAGCGTTTTCCATGGCCTTGGTATATTCATCAGCGCGGATCACATTGCTTCCAACATGGACCAAATCCTTTGGACCCCAGCCAGTGATCGACATCGCCCAATCAAGAAACGAGCCGGAAAAATCGCGAATACCCCAGCTGACGAAGCTCAACGACAAGAGCGCCAAAAGAACCTGGGCCATACGGCCCTTGGCAAAACCACGCATCGTCTCGAGCATTAAATCGTCCTTTCAGAGAAGCATTAGTAGGGCCAAATCGGCCCGAAAAATCACCATAGAGCAAATCCCGTGAAACTTTGTCAAATTTTGGGGCAGTCTGGCTCCCCAGAGTTTCTACTCGCAACTGGCGGGGGGCTTTGCTATTCAAACAAAAATTAAATTCTGAGGGGATTTCAATGTCGCAAAACAACATCCGAGCACTGGTTGCTGGAAACTGGAAGATGAATGGCACCACGGCCATGCTGAAGGAACCGCGCCTTCTGGCGGCCATGCTTCGCGACGTTAAATTGAAATGTGACGTGATGATCTGTCCGCCAGCGACAATTCTGCGGCGGGTGAAATCAGTGATGAAGGGTTCCAAGATCAGACTGGGTGGCCAAGATTGCCACGCGGCTGCTTCTGGCGCGCATACGGGTGATATTTCGGCTTCGATGCTGAAGGACGCCGGTGCTGGTGCCGTGATTGTTGGTCATTCCGAGCGGCGTACCAATCACAAGGAAACAGATAGCGTTGTAGCGGCCAAGGCAACGGCGGCACACAAGGCGGGGCTGGTTGCCATTATCTGCATTGGTGAAACGCTTGATGAGCGCAAGGGCGGCAAGACGCTTGGCGTGCTTTCCGAACAGATCAAAGGTTCAATTCCGGCTGGTGCCACCGCGGCCAACACTGTCGTTGCCTATGAGCCTGTGTGGGCCATTGGCACGGGCCTCACGCCGACGGTTGCTGAAATTGCCGAAGCGCATGCCCATATTCGCACTGATCTTTCCAAGGTCATGGGTGAGGAGGGGCCTTCCACCCGCATTCTCTATGGCGGGTCTGTTAAGCCCTCCAATGCTGCCGAACTGATGGCTGTCGCCAATGTGAACGGTGCACTTGTTGGTGGAGCCAGTCTCAAGGCATCCGACTTCATAGGAATTATCAAAGCTTACGTATAAGCTACTGAAAAGATAAGAATAGCAGGGGTTCTCATGGCCGAAATTCCAGTCCTGACGAAACGCAAATTGCAAGCACAGGTGCTGGGTCCGCTTCACGCTGAAATGGTTCTGGAACTCGGAAAAGCAAAGGCCGACGCCATTCTTGATCGCGCCATACGCAAGGCCGCCATTGCTGAGGGTGCGGCTTATGCCAAGAAGGCACCGGGTGGCATCACCTCGATGGCTGATTTCATCAAGCTGTTTGATTTGTGGACGGCTGAGGACGCCCTGAAAATTGAGGTTCTGGAAGCCAATGACCAACACTTCAATTTCAACGTGACGCGCTGCCGTTATGCGGAGACTTATAAGGAGATGGGGCTCGGGGAAATCGGGCCACTGCTTTCCTGCAATCGTGATGGCACATTCTGCCAGGGATATGACCCACGCATTGAGCTTGATCGCCAGCAAACCATTATGGAAGGGGCACCCTGCTGCACTTTCCGCTATACGTTCAATCCGGAAAAATAGGGGCCCTTGCGGCGGAGTTGCCAAATCCCCATCTACAGGCTAAAGCGCCTACGAATTCATTGGAAAGCCCATGCAAACAGTTCTTCTTGTCGTTCACCTCCTCATTGCCATCATGTTGATTGGCCTTGTCATGCTGCAAAAATCAGAAGGCGGCGCGCTGGGGATCGGCGGCGGTTCGGGCAATCTGTTTTCATCGCGAGGTGTTGGCAATACTTTGACACGTGCAACCGCCATTCTTGCTGCATGTTTCTTTGCAAGTTCTGTCGCTTTGACCATGTTGGCCAACAAGCATTCGACACGCTCGATCACCGACCAGATTGGCGGCAGTTCATCCGCCCCGGCCACTGGTGGGACCACGGCTCCGGCTGACGGCGCCGCACCTTCCGGCGATGCCCTTTTGCCTAAACTGGACACTGGCAAACCAGCGGTTCCAACCAATTGAGCGGGCTCCGTGAAACATTACGTTTCACGGCTTTCCACAAAAATCTCAACTTCTGCAAAACCAGTGCTTCGAATCATCAGCACTGCGGGTTAGGGTGATTTCCCATGGCGCGTTTCATCTTCATCACCGGCGGCGTGGTTTCATCACTTGGCAAGGGTTTGGCATCAGCCGCTTTGGGCGCGTTGCTTCAAGCCCGTGGATACAAGGTGAGGCTGCGGAAACTTGACCCCTATCTCAATGTAGATCCAGGGACGATGAGTCCCTATCAGCATGGCGAAGTCTTTGTCACTGATGACGGGGCCGAGACCGATCTTGATCTTGGCCACTATGAGCGGTTCACGGGTCGCGCGGCCAACAAGCTCGATAACATCACCACGGGGAAAATCTATCAGGACATCATCGCCAAGGAACGGCGTGGCGATTTTCTCGGTGGCACTGTTCAGGTCATTCCGCATGTCACGGATTCCATCAAGGATTTCGTCAAGGCTGAAAGCGACGGATTTGATTTTGTGCTTGTCGAAGTGGGTGGCACCGTTGGAGACATTGAGGGCCTGCCTTTTTTTGAAGCGATCCGCCAGTTTGGCCAAGAAGCTCCGCGCGGTTCGTGCATTTATATTCATCTCACATTGCTGCCTTATATTCCAACGGCGGGTGAACTGAAAACCAAGCCGACACAGCACTCGGTAAAAGAGTTGCGGTCGATCGGCATTCAGCCTGATATTCTTTTATGCCGTGCTGATCGTGAGATTCCGGCGAGTGAGCGTCGCAAGATTGCTCTGTTCTGCAATGTGCGGCCATCGGCCGTTATTCAGGCTTTGGACGTAGGCAATATTTACGATGTGCCGCGCGCCTATCATTCTGAAGGTCTTGATGATGAAGTGCTGGAGGCCTTTGGTATCACCAACAGCAAGAAGCCTGATCTTTCCAAATGGGATGAGATTACCAATCGCATCAGTCATCCTGAAGGCGAAGTAACGATTGCAGTCGTGGGCAAATATACCGGCCTGCTGGATGCCTATAAATCCTTGAAGGAAGCGCTGGTGCATGGCGGTATTTCCAGCAAGGTGAAGGTGAATGTCGAATGGATCGAGTCCGAGATATTCGAAAAAGAAGATCCGGCCCCATTTCTTGAAGGTGTAAACGGAATTCTGGTTCCCGGTGGTTTTGGTGAACGCGGTTCGGAAGGCAAGATCAAAGCCGCCGCATTTGCCCGAACGCACAATGTGCCCTATTTTGGAATTTGTTTTGGCATGCAGATGGCCTGCATCGAAGCAGCGCGAAACCTGTGTGGCATCGAAAACGCCAGTTCGACCGAATTTGGCGAGACGAAGGAGCCAGTTGTCGGCACCATGAGCGAATGGATGAAGGGCAATGAGTTGGAAATCCGTAAAGCCGGTGGCGATCTTGGCGGCACCATGCGGCTTGGCGCGTTTGATGCGGCGCTGAAGGCCGGAAGTCGCATTGCTGAAATTTATGGCGATACTCATATTTCTGAGCGCCATCGCCATCGTTATGAAGTGAACACTGCTTATCGCGGCCGGCTTGAAAAGGCCGGCTTGATATTCGCCGGCATGTCGCCTGACGGATTGTTACCAGAGACTGTGGAATATCCCAATCATCCATGGTTCATCGGGGTGCAGTATCATCCCGAACTCAAATCGAAACCGTTTGAGCCTCACCCGCTGTTTGCGTCTTTTGTTGCAGCAGCCTTGGTGCAGAGCAGGCTTGTGTGATGATGTGGCGGGGTCTTCTCGCCGTTTTGTTTGCCGCGTTTTTGTTAAATGCGGCTCCTGCATTTGCAATTGACTCCGCTCTCGTCGTCAATGCCGAGCATGAAGCAGCCGCGCTACGGTCTGATCTTGAGCGCGCGCAAGGGGTCCTCGCCCAAGACACCGTTACAGATGAGCAGTTGGCAGATCAGCGCAATGTGTTGGAAAAGCTCCGAGCTGATGCCCAGACTGAAGCGGCAAAACTGGCTTCTCCCGTCAAGGACGTGCAGCAACAGCTCGCGCAATTGGGGCCAGTTCCAGCCAATGGGCAGACGGAGGCCGACACCATTGCCCTGCAGCGGAAACTGCTGGTGGACACAATGGCGCGCCTTACGGCGGCGCAAAAACAGTTTGATTTGGTCACGCTTGAAGCCGACCAGACATCCGCCAAGGTTTCGGGCCTGCAACGTGACCAATTCTTTCAGCGTATTTTCCGTGCGGATAAATCAATCTTCAATCCACAGCTGTGGAGCGATGGTGTAACAGGAGCGGCACTCTTTTCATCACGCGTGTCGGGGCTGCTTTCGGTTTGGTGGGAGCAGCAAGCACCGCAGGCGAATTTTACGGGCCTTTTGGTGGTGCCCTTTGCCTTTTTGGCGCTCTGGTTTTTCTACCGCGTTCTACACATCAGTTTTGCAGGCTGGCTGCCGCAGGGCAAAGAGGTTTTGGTGCCCCTCTCGCCATTTCGTCGTCTGTGGCGCGTTGTCTGGGGAACACTTGGCATAATCGTTGGCCTCTCCATTCTGGCCCTCACAGTGGAAGTCGCTCTGTCGCTGTCTGGACTGTCCACGCCGCGATTGGATCTTTTGACGCAAGCGTTGTTCGGGGTGGTTGCGCCAACCGCATTCCAGTTCGGATTGTCATGGCTTATTGCATCGCCGGGTAACCCGCAGGCACGGTTGATTGCGGTCGATAATGCAGCCGCTCGTAACATTCCGATTTTTGTTTTGTTGGCGGCATTCATTCAATCATTCACAGCGCAAGTGACCAACCTGTCGAGCCAGCTTCTGCTGCCGGTCAGCATGGTGGCGGGACAATCTGCATTTTCCTCCGCGCTACTCATTGTTCTTGCCGCGTCGCTTCTGTTGTTGGTACGGCGCCAGGCCTCCGTCCCGCCAGCCGATGTGCCCGAGCCACATTATCTTGCCTGGTTTATCAGGCTCATGCCGCTCGTTTGGTTGCTGCTGCTGATCGCACTTGGTTCATTAGCCTTTGGGTACATTGCCCTTGCGTGGTTCATTGCCGGGAAGATTCTCGATACAATTCTTGTGATCGTGATGATGATGCTGGTTCATCACCTGGCTGACGCATTTGCTGACACGCTGAATAATCCAGTTTCACTGGTGGCCAGTAATACCAGGCGGATTACGGGCATTGGTGAACGCGGCCTGTCGCGATTGGCGTTGGTCATTCGCACAACGGCGGATGTATTGCTGGTGGTGGTGGGCGTTCCTTGGCTGATGGCCCTTTGGACTGTGACCTGGGTTGACTTCCGCTCGGTATTCAACGGCCTGTCCAGCGGCTTCAAGTTTGGCAATGTGTCGATTGCGCCCGGCACGATCCTCAGTCTCTTCACAGTTTTTATTTTGGGTATTCTGGCCACGCGATTTCTTTCCGGCTGGCTTGATCGGCGAGTGCTGAGGCAGACCGAACTTCACAAGGGCGTGAAAGACTCCATCCACACTGGCATCAATTATTTGGGCTATGGCCTCGCGGCGACTTTCGCTTTGAGTTCGGCTGGCGTTGATTTTTCATCGATTGCCCTGGTCGCGGGCGCATTGGGTGTTGGTATAGGTTTTGGTCTGCAATCGATCGTCAACAATCTGGTTTCAGGACTCATTCTATTGGCGGAGCGCCCGTTGCGGGTCGGTGACTGGATTGTCACGCGGGCGGGCGAGGGGATCGTTCGCAAAATTAACGTGCGCGCCACTGAAATTGAAACGTTCGACAATGGCACCTTGATCATTCCAAATTCCACTTTGATCACTGAGCCGTTGAAAAACTGGACGCACCGCGACACTTTGGGACGGTTCAATGTTCAGGTGGGCGTGAAGCACGGAACAGATGTTGATCTTGTCGCCAAAACACTTGAGGAGGTTGCCAAGGCTCATCCGAAGGTCATGCGTTATCCGCCTCCCGTCATTCATCTGTCGCGGTTTGCCCCACAATATATTGAATTTGAACTCGGTGGGCAGATCGCAGATATTTTTGAAGCGGCCAATATTTCCTCCGACATCCGCTTTGCAATTGTGCGGGCCTTTAAGGAAAAGGGGATTACGATCCCCGATGCGCTGGATTTTCTGGAGAAAAAATGAAATCAACCACTGCCCAAGGCATTGCCGAGGACTATCATCGTTTGAGCGGGATGGAATTCCTGCGCAAGCTCATGCGCGATGGCACCGAAAGCCCGATGGGCGAATTACTCAACTTGACTGTCGTTGCGGTAACCGATGGTGAAGTTGCTATCCGAGGCGTGCCAGATGAAAAATTCTATAACCCCATGTTTCGAATTCATGGTGGATGGACTTCGACGTTGATCGACACAGCTTTGGGCTCAGCCGTCGTTACGAAAATTCCTGCAGGAACGGGCGTGGGAACTGTGCAGCTTAATATAAATTTGGTGCGCAAGATTGAGGTCGCCTCAGGGCCGATGATCGCCACTGCCAAGGTGCTTCACGCGGGTCGCAGCATGCTGACCGCGGAGGTGAAAGTTTACGACGAGAAGGGCGTTCTCTATGCCCATGGCTCGGGAACATTTATGGTCTATCCAAAGCCCTCAAGGTGAAGCGGCCAGATGGCGCTCGCGCAGGAAAATATATAGTCCCGATCCAATGATCATCGCAGCGCCGATGAGTGTTGTAAGTTCGGGAACATCCTGCCAGATGGCAAAGCCCAGAACTGTTGCCCAAATCAATGACGAATAAGCAAAGGGCGCGATGACCGAGGCAGGTGCGAGGCGATAGGCGCGAATGAGGCAAAGATGGCCCACGCAGCCCAGCACGCCCGCCATCACCATCAAAAACCATTCCTTGCCGTCGGGCATTTGCCAATGCCAGGGCAGGAGCCCTGTCGATACGATGGCGCCCGTTGCGGCGGTGAACAGCAAGGTTGTCAAAGGCTGGTCTCCGCGAAGTTTACGCGTGGTGATCTGGTAGCTGGCATTGGCGAAGGCTGCCGTGAACAACAACAAAGTTCCCGTGTTGAACATGGACAAGCCATTTTCCCATGCCTTTGCCACGATCATTGCGCCCAAAAATCCGACACCCACGCCAACCCAGCGTCGCCATCCGACATGTTCATGCAGCACCAATGCCGACATGACGGTGACGAGGATCGGCGACATGAACATCAAAACTGTTGCTGTGGCCAAGGGCACCTGCATGATGCCGGCATTGAAGAGGCCTGTTGTAACCATTAAAAACAGTGAACGCAGAATTTGATGCCCGGGCTGTGCGCTGCGCCAAAGATGGGGCAAATCTCGCCCACAAATAATGAGTGCGGTAAGGCTGGCAAAGAAGAAGCGTGCCCAGGTCACCTCTACGAGCGGCAAAAACTGTAGGGCATACTTCATCGTTGCGTCGAGCGAGATGAAGCAGACCATGGTGGCAAGCATCCACAAAATTCCGCGCGTGCGGTTTTCCTGGACGAGGCTCACATCATCAGCCGATCAGCGGGAATTCTGGTGCATCCATAATGGCACCATGGGGTAATTTCACATCGCGGAAGGGGGGCGATGTGATGACACCCTCACGCCTGGCAAAGCGGGCATCATCGCCCAGCAGACGCAATGAGAATGCCCTACGTCCGGTGCTGGCGCTGTTGTTGGCTGGCGCCCCGTGCAATGTTTTATAGTTGAATGCCACAGCATCGCCGGGTTCCAAGGCCCACCCCAAGACGTTGTATTTGTCGCGGTTGCCATTGATGTCAGGTACGGGTTCCAACCCGTCATTTTCATTGAGCGGAGTCTTGTTGAAGCGCTCTGGTCTGAAATATTTGCCCCAGCCTTGTGAGCCTGCCACAAATTCCAAGGTGCGTTCGCGCGCGACCTGGTCAAGGGGAATCCACAGGCTGACTGTTTGGTCACCGTCCACACAATAGTAGGGTTGGTCCTGATGCCATGGCGTTGCCACATCAGCGCTGGCTTCCTTCACCAGCACATGTTCATGAAACAGGCGGACTTGCTTGCTGCCCATAAGCTCGCGACCGATCGCTGCTGCATCGGAGTTGAAAATGAAATCGCGATATTCCGGAATGCGCTGCCAGTTGCAGTAGTCACCGAAGAAACGGCCAGTACCATTTTGTCCAGTATAGATCTTCACGTCGGCACTTGGCTCAGACATGTTGCGTGCAATGCCAGCGCGCAAGGTTTCCACCCAATCCGTGAAAGGCCCTCGCAACACACAGGCTCCATCGCGTTTGAAATCTGCAAGGGTGGCGGCATCAAGTTTGAACATGTCCGTGAGCTCCGTGGATGAGCATCGCTTAAGCTGGGGCCTCCGACTCGTCTAGGTCCACGGCGACGGTTTTTGGCGGGCAATGGTCGCGTGAGAGAATCAGGAAATTCAGGAATGTGAAGTCACTGCAGAATCTGTTTAGGTTATTATTACGCTATTTCAATTGGTTAAGCACCGTTAACCTTCATTAACGAGTTGTCGCATATTAAATCATACGCAATCGGGAACAAGTTTGCGTGGGGAATTATCGGGGAAAGGTTTCTATTTTGGGCGACACGAAGCATCCGGCAGACGAGATTGGCAAAGAATTGTTGCGGGCTGGCGGAATATTATCGTCGCTCACAAATTGCTACGACAAGCAAGAAGGCGTGTTCGATTTGGGGCATGGTTTTGTGTTTGAAGCGCTCAGCAATGTGGAACGCATGTTGACGCAAGCTGGTGAGGCCTTGCGTTTGCTTTACGAAAATTATGACTTGGAACCGATTGGCGAAAACAAGGAAGATACTGCAGCTGTTTCTACCGACGCGGGCCTATCGGCTGAAAACCAGGAATCTCTTTTGGGTTCGGGAGGCGTTGTCAGCTTGGGTAGTGCCACTGCCGAAATCTCCACTCAGGACGACGACGGTGATGATGGATTGGAAGACAAGGACGCCGCCGACGGTACCAGGCCATTCATCGACTTTATGCAGTCTTCAGCACCTGTTGCGCGCTTGTCCGACAGGCTCGATGAAATTCTTGAGCGTTTCCCGCGGGAGCAAGCCTTTTTGAAAGCCGCGCCCGCTGCCGACACTTCGTCAAAGACCTATGCGGAGTTTCTCGACAAGCTGACAGCCATGGCGGATTCGGCGGCCATCGAGGCCATGAGGGCAGGCAAGAAAGACCAGGCGTTGGCTCCGGTTCTGGAGAGCCTGCGCGCAGATGTCAGGCGTCTGCGTGCAGTTGCCTGATCAGGTTTTGTAATCGGGATTTTCTGCATCCAACAGCAATTTTGCCTCCGCAAAATGCGCGTGGAATTGCTCGCGGTCTGCTTCCCATTCCTGTGCTGTTTTTTCTGCAACTGCTGGTGTCATGATGTGCAACTTCTGGCCCGTTGAATAGGCCAAGATGAGATTACGGCAGGACTTTTCCAGATAATAGGTAATGTCAAACGCTTCAGCCACTGTTGCCGCACAAACCAGGACGCCGTGATTGCCCATCATCATGATGGATTTGTTGCCGAGCAAACGCGCCAGGCGGTTTCCTTCATCGTCGCTGTTGGCCATCCCGCCGTAATTATCGTCAGTTGCGATGCGGTTATAAAAACGCGCGGTGTTCTGATCGATAGGCTTGATTTCGGAATCAGCCAATGAAGCGAGTACCGTGGCGTAGGTTGGATGAAGATGCATGATGCAACGTGCGTGAGGCAGCGCGGCATGAAGACGACCGTGAATGCTCCACGCCGTCAGATCGGGTGCATCCGGTCGGTCCATGGTGGACTTGTCGTTGGTGTCCAGAAGCAAAAGTTCCGACGCTTTGATTCGTTCAAAATGGCGCCAGCGGGGGTTCATCAAAAATTTCTTGCCGTCTGGAGACACGGCTAGCGAAAAATGATTGGCGACGGCCTCATGCCAGTTATTTTTTGCCGTCAGCCTGAATGCTGCCGCAAGATCGACACGCATTTGCCATTGCTCGGCGTCAAAAGCAGGCATGTTTTTCTTGGACTCGACCAATTGCATCTTGTCTCTCCCAAATTGTTTGGGGCGATGCTATATGAGCGAGCCCTTGAGGGCAACGGTGCAGATGGTAGACGGAAGGTGATGATGATTTATAAAATTTTGAAGGCTGTTTTCGCGGCCGCCACCCTGTTGGCAGTGTCGATGCCGGCCCAGGCCGCAGACTCTGCGGCCTTTGGTGATTGGGCTTTGAGCACGGGGCAATTGGTTGTTCGGGCTGCCCCTTGCGGCGGCAACAATGTGTGCGCCAATGTAATCTGGCTGCCAGAACCCAATAACGCTGATGGAACGCCGAAACTCGATCTCAAGAATCCAACGCAGTCTTTGAAGAGCCGCCACCTAATTGGCATGCCGGTTCTCGAAGGCATGGTACCAGCCGGCAACAACACGTGGCGCGGTCGGGTCTATTCGTCGGATGACGGCGCCTATTACCGCGCCACGGCAACTGTCAATGGCGACAAGCTTCATGTCAAAGGTTGCTGGGTCGTATTTTGCAAAGACCTCTATTTCTCCCGTAAAAAATAATGGACGCACTGCGGCGCTTCATCATGATTGCCGGGCTGGTGGCCACTACAGGCTTCCACCCGGCATTTGCCGTTGATGAAACGCTCGAGAAATTGCCTTACGTAAAGAAGCTACAGCTGGCCAACGCCGGTGACAATGATGCGAAGCTCGCCGTTGGCGAGGCCCTGGAAAGTGGCAGGGGTACATCCATCAACCTGGCTCGTGCTGCGCAATGGTATCGGCAGGCCGCTTTGGGCGGAAACCTTGAAGCCCAGTTCCGCCTGGCGCGACTGATCGCCAAGGGAGCCAAGGGTGTTCCGGTCGACAAGGCTTCGGCGATCAAATTGCTGCAGTCAGCAGCCGCCCATGATCATGCTGAGTCTGAAAATCTTCTTGGCACCATGCTGCAGAACGGCGACGGCATTGCCAAGGACGAAAAGACTGCGGTGTCCTGGTATGAGAAAGCGGCGGCTCAGGATCTGGCTGTTGCGCAAAACAATTTGGGCGTGATGTATCTCAAGGGATCTGGTACCGATCGCGATTTGGCCAAGGCGTTTGCGCTCTTTGAAAAGGCCTCAGTTCAAGGCGAGGGGTGGGCTTTAAATAATCTGGGCGGAATGTATGAAATGGGCTGGGGCACGACGCGTGATATTTCGAAAGCCAAGCAATTCTATGCCAAGGCGGCTGAAAAAGGCATCGCCATTGCCAAAAAGAACGTTGACAGACTGGCCCTCTCGAACTGACTGTTAAGCTGGGCTTAACCACTTCGTTTGACATAAAGTTTAGACTAACCGTTCAAAACTCCGCCCGTTAGGTGGAGTTCTTTGATGCGCATGTCTCTCATCGGCAAGTTTGCAACTTTGTTGTGCGCTGTGTTCCTTGCGGGCTGCGGCGCCACAGACAGTGGCTATCACCATGGATACAAAAACGCCAAGCTTGATCCCTTCGCCGGAACTGGCAGCCCCTATTATCGTGGTGGCGGCAAAATTCCATTTGGTGGCGGCAGATACCAGGTTGGAGAACCCTACCAAGTTGGGGGGCGCTGGTTCACGCCGCGCGAACAGCCGGGTTACGACCGCACCGGGACTGCCTCCTGGTACGGCGAGGCCTTTCACCGCCGCAGAACTTCAAACGGCGAATATTTTGACATGAACACACTGACTGCTGCTCATGCCACGCTGCCGCTCCCCAGTTACGTTCTGGTGACAAATCTCGAGAACAATCGCAACGTCGTTGTTCGTGTCAATGACCGCGGTCCATTTGTGAATACGCGGGTTATCGATGTTTCCAAGCGTGCCGCAGATGAGCTGGGTTATCGCCTGAAGGGAACGGCCAAGGTCCGCGTTCAATATTTGGGGCCAGCGCCCCTCAATGATCATGGTGAGCATTTGATGGCAATGAACAGCGCGCTCAGCACAGGGGCACGCAAGAATGACCTTGTCGCCTTGGCTCAAAATCCAAAACTCCGTGGTCCAAATTCGATACAGGTGGCCGCGGCGAAGCGAGAGCCAACACCTATAGCTGAAGTGCAGATGGCAGACGCTGATCCGTCGTTGGAACCTCAGCAGAATGAGGACCTTGCACCAGCCCTAGAACCTGCACCTGTTCAAGCTTATATTGTGCGGGTTGCAGTTTTCCACTCGCTGGAAAACGCCAACACGGCCTACCAGCAATTGGCGGGTTTCGGTCCCACGCAGATTGTCCGCGCTGTCGGTGCCAATGGCCCGCTCTATCGGGTTCAGATTGGTCCACTCGATAATGCCTCCGATGCCCAATCAGCTTTGGATAGCGCGGCGGCGACAGGATATGAAGGAGCTCGCATTGTTGAAACCCAGTCGACCCAGGTGTCTTTGAATTGAACATCCGCTTGAGTTGTGTTGCGGCGCTGATCTTGTGCTTGAATTTTGTAACTGTCCAAGCCGCATCTGGCATTTATCTTGAAGAGATGACATGGACGGAGCTTCGTGACGCTGTTGCGGCGGGTCATACGACAGCCATCATTCCAATTGGGGGAACTGAACAGAGCGGCCCTCATATGGCGCTCGGCAAACACAATGCCCGTGTCAAAGTGATTGCAGGCCTGATTGCTGAAAAACTCGGTGATGCGATTGTGGCACCTGTCATTGCGTATGTGCCCGAAGGCGCCATCGATCCCCCGACTGAACACATGAAGTTCCCCGGCACATTAACGGTGAGTGATGACGCCTTCATGCAGGTTCTCGAAAGCGCAGCGGCGAGTCTTAAGCACGGGGGTTTCAAACGGGTTGTGTTCATTGGTGATCATGGGGGCTATCAGCGCGATCTTGCTGTTGTGGCCGACAAGCTCAATGCCAGATGGAAATCTTCTGACGCGCGCGTTCTGGCTGACCTTGATTATTATCACTTGTCCCAGGAGCCTTATGCCAAGGCACTGGAAGCCCAAGGCATTCGCCGCGATGAAATCGGCAGCCACGCCGCGCTGGCTGATACATCGCTTGAGCTTGCAACTGTACCTGACATGGTGCGAACCGATGCGATGAAAAACACAAATCTGATGATTGCAGGGCAGGGCGTTTATGGCGGAAATCCGGCGCGCTCCTCTGCCGCACTGGGGCAGCTTGGTATTGACCTCATCGTGTCCGGCACGGTAACCGCTATCAGGAAATTTGAAGCAGCCAAATAGTGTTTGGCAGGAGTTCCTGGTGGAATTTATCCGGCGTTTTGCGATTGCATGTTTTGTAGTTGTGGCCACGGCTGCAGCGGCAGACGCATGCCCACGCAGCTGCGATGATCCGCAGCCATCAGTTGAAGCTGCTGCCACTGATGCGCCCAATTCCGGCAATGAGATTAATATATATTCAGAAACACTTCTGGGTAAAACGAACCCCGCAACTGCCAATGCTTTGTACCGCGTCTATGTGCCAAATCATTCTTCAAACACAGTCAGTGTGATTGATCCATTGACCCACACGGTGATCGATAAATATCAGGTGGGCCGCGGCCCGCAGCACATCACGCCATC
Source organism: Aestuariivirga sp. (assembly GCA_039928255.1). Taxonomy (GTDB): domain Bacteria; phylum Pseudomonadota; class Alphaproteobacteria; order Rhizobiales; family Aestuariivirgaceae; genus Aestuariivirga. The sequence goes on from JBDSTO010000139.1 coordinate 17,865, forward strand.
ATGGGACATGAAAACAATTTGGGTTGCCAACACTGCAAACCAGACCAACCACGGCAGTGTTGTGCCGATCGATCCGACAACTGGAAAACCCGGTGCGCCAATTGCGGTTGATGATCCCTACAACCTCTATTTCACGCCAGATGGTTCATCTGCCATCGTTGTTGCTGAAGCGTTCAAAAAGCTTGAGTTTCGTGATCCCAAAACTTTTGCGTTGCAGACGTCTATTGCAGTTCCGATCTGCCGGGGCATGAACCATGGGGATTACTCTGCCGATTTTTCATTCATGATCCTGACTTGCGAATTCAACGGGATGCCGCATGGTTTGACGGGCCGCAAAAACCAGACGTGCGGCGTTGGAATTGGTTTGATCAAGATTGACATGAAACAGCGTAAGCTGGTTTCGGCTCTGGTGTTATCGAAACCCGGGATGCCGCAAGACATTCGCCTGTCGCCTGATGGCAAGACATTTTACGTGACCGACATGTTCAATGCCGGCGTGTTCACGGTCGATGCAGCGACCTTCAAGGAAACCGGGTTCATTCCGACCGGAGTGGGAGCTCATGGCCTTAACGTCAGCCGGGATGGCAAGTTTCTCTACGTGGCTAACCGTGGTTCCAAATTCATGCCGGATCGTCCACGTGGCCCCGGCAGTGTTTCGGTCATCGAATTTGCCAGCAACACCGTTGTGAAAACTTGGCCCATTCCAGGTGGTGGAAGCCCCGACATGGGCAATGTGACGCCGGACGGAAAAGAGCTTTGGCTGGCCGGACGATTTGATGGCCAGGTTTACGCCATCGACACAACCACGGGTTCAGTAACCAAAATCAACGTGGGGATTGAGCCCCACGGGCTCACAGTGTGGCCCCAGCCGGGCCGTTTCTCGCTCGGCCATACCGGCAATATGAGATAGTTCAAAATTCCTGAAGATATGTTTCTGCTGACACACAACCGCCATTTGCATGAACATTGATTCTCTGCGATAGTTCTTAGTGTTGAATGTGATTGTGGGACACTTTCGATCATTTGTTACTTAGCTGGGGACGACCGATGACCGATGATATTGAAATTGTAGATCCCATGTTGATCCGAATGGCCCGCTCTATAGCGACTTCGCAGGGCTCAACTGACTGGCGTGCTTTTGTGCCAATGGCCACCGCCTCTCTGCAAGCCTTGCGCGAACCATCCTATGAAATGTTGGAAGCGGCCATGCCTGGGATGCCTGATTGGGGCGATCTGCCTGAGGACTGGCGCAAGATGATTGATCATGTTCTGGGCGAAAGTTCAGAGTTCAACGACAACTCGCACGCTCTTCGGCAAAAACGCGCCATCTGATAGGTCTAACGCGAATCACATTCCCCGACTAATCTGCGGCGAAGTTTGAACTCGCGCATCTGGGGAAAATATGTCCAAAATCAAATACAAACGCGTCCTTCTGAAAGTGTCGGGTGAGGTGTTGATGGGCCAGACACCCTTTGGCATCGACCTCGAGACGGTGGGGCGGGTGGCCGATGAAGTCATCAACTGCCTGAAATCCGGCGCTCAATTGGCCCTGGTGATCGGTGGGGGTAATATTTTCCGCGGATTGGCCGGTGCTGCCAAAGGCATGGACCGCGTGTCAGCAGATCATATGGGAATCATGGCAACAGTGATGAATGCCTTGGCGATGCAAGGAGTTCTCATTTCGAAAGGCGTTGACGCGCGCATGCTTTCGGCCATTCCCATGCCAACCGTTTGCGAAACCTATTCCGCCGCGCGCGGTATTCACCATCTCGAAAAGGGCCGGGTGGTCATTTGCGCAGCGGGCACAGGCTTGCCATTTTTCACCACCGATACGGGGGCAGCTTTACGAGCCGCAGAACTTCGCTGCGACGCGCTTTTGAAGGGCACCAGCGTTGATGGCGTCTATTCCGCGGATCCAAAGAAAGATCCCAAAGCCAAACGCTTCGAAAAGATCACTTTTGATGAAATTCTGTCCAAGGATTTGCGGATCATGGATCCTGCCGCGATCGCACTTGCGCGGGACAACGGGATTCCGGTAGTTGTGTTTTCCATCAGGGAGCCTGGAAACGTGCGCAGCGTATTGCAAGGCACCGGCACCTACACAACAGTTGTACCCAAGGATTAATTATGGCCCAGCCTCAAGCTTTCGACGCCCAGGATATCAAACGCCGCATGGCCGGCGCTGTTGATGCCCTGAAACATGATTTTGGTGGATTGCGGACTGGCCGTGCATCAGCAAGCCTGCTCGATCCCATTCAGGTTGATGCCTATGGCTCCAAGATGTCTATGTCACAAGTTGCCTCGGTCACGGTTCCTGAACCTCGCATGTTGCAAATCAACGTGTGGGACCGTGGCTTGGTGATTGCTGTTGAAAAAGCCATCCAAATGTCGAGTCTTGGTCTCAATCCCCAAACCGAGGGGCAGGTCATTCGCCTTCGCATGCCCGATCTGACACAAGATCGCCGCAAGGAGCTTGCTAAGGTGGCCCACGGCTATGCTGAAAAGGCCCGGATTGCAGTTCGCAACGTGCGCCGTGACGGCATGGACCAATTGAAGGCTTTGGAAAAAGCTTCGCTGATGGGCGAAGACGAGCAAAAGACCAAAGCCGATGAGGTTCAGAAATTGACTGATGGCACGATCAAGGACATCGATACGGCTTTGAAATCCAAAGAAGCCGAAATCATGCAAGTTTGAGGCATTCGATGAGCCAGCCTGCCGAAATCTTTTCCCCCAAGCATGTGGCCATCATTATGGACGGCAACGGGCGCTGGGCGCGTGCCCGGGGACTCCCGCGGTCTGCAGGCCACAAGGCTGGAATTGATGCGCTTCGCCGGGCTGTTCGTGCGGCTGAGGAATTCGGCATAGAAATTCTGACGATCTATTCTTTTTCCACCGAGAACTGGCAACGGCCGAAAACTGAAGTACTGTTTTTGCTGGACCTGTTGAAAAGGTTTATCAGGCAAGACGTGGCGGAGCTTCATGCGGCGGGTGTAAAAATTCGCATCATCGGCAGCAGAACCGATCTCGACGAGAAACTGGTTGCGATGCTTTCGGAGGCTGAAAAGCTGACGGCGGGCAACAGCAAACTCGAGCTTGTGGTGGCGTTCAACTATGGCAGCCGCCAGGAGCTTGCCCGTGCTGCTCAAAAGCTCGCCAAGGCCGTGGCCGAAGGCAAAATGGCAGTTGATGAAATTACGACGGGACGTCTGGAAGCAGAACTCGACACCGCTGATTTGCCAGACCCTGATTTGCTGATCCGCACGGGCGGTGAAATGCGGATGTCTAATTTTCTGCTGTGGCAATGTGCCTATACGGAATTTGTTTTTGTGCCCGAGTTCTGGCCCGACTTTGACGAAAAAATCATGGCTGCCGCCTTGGAAGAATTCCGCGGACGTGATCGGCGCTTCGGTGGGCTGAAAGCGCAGAGCGCATGAGCTCTTGGAACGCAGGGAAATTTGCCGATGTGGGCCGGCGTAGTTTTTCTGCGTTGTTGTTGGCACCTTTGGTGCTGGCCGTCATCCTGCAGGGCGGCATTTGGTTTCAGATTACAGTTGGCCTGCTTGGTGTTTTGATGGCGCGCGAGTGGGTGAACATCGTCCACGGCGGCAATGAAAGACAATTTGCAATTCATGCCTGTGCCACTCTGTGTGCTGCGTTTCTGCCGCAAACCGAAGGCCTTGATGCGGCAAGCGGCGCCATTTTGATTTTATGGATTGTCTCGGCAATTGCCAGCGTTGTTGAACCTGGTGAAGGTTCGATCTGGTCATATTTTGGCGTTTTCTACCTCAGCCTGCCATTGTTGGCGGTGGCGCTGCTTCGCGTTGATTCCCAATACGGAACTGCTGCCATCTTGTGGTGCGTTGTTCTCGTTTGGGTGGCCGACGTCTCTGCCTATTTTGCTGGGCGGGTGATTGGTGGACGAAAGCTTGCACCGCGATTGTCACCGAAAAAAACCTGGGCGGGACTCGGTGGCGCTGTCGTGGGTGCCATTCTCTGGTCAGTGGCATTTTCCTTTGTGAATGGCTTCTCGTATCTGACGTTGGCTCTTCTTGCAGGAATTGCCGCGGTCGTGGAGCAGGGGGGGGATATTCTCGAAAGTGCGATGAAACGCCGGTTTGAGGTCAAAGATTCCGGTAACCTTATCCCGGGCCATGGCGGAATATTGGACCGTGTCGATGGACTGCTTGCGGTGGTTTTCTTCGCAGCTGTCGTAGGTTACGCCCATGTGGCTGGCCGCGAAGGCTTTGGCCTTCTCATCTGGTAACCATTTCGTCGAAATGTTGACTCAATAGCCATGCTTTGTGGTTAAGATTTCGTAAATGGCGGCCTGGCGGGCGTTCGCCGATGGGAGTGATGCGATGAATGTTCTGGCACAGGTGCCTTTCGCGGTAATCGGTTTTTCGGCAGTGGCGTATATTGCTGCGTTGATTGTCATCGTGTTCGTTCATGAATTTGGGCATTTCGAGGTGGGGCGTTGGTGTGGTGTAAAGATTGACGCCTTTTCGATTGGCTTTGGACGCGAGTTATTTGGTTTTAACGACCGGCACGGGACGCGTTGGAAAGTCTGCCTTCTGCCACTCGGTGGCTATGTGAAGTTTGCCGGTGATGCCAATGCGGCCAGTTTACCATCAGCAGATGCAGCGTTGATCCCCGGTTCGCTTCAGGCTGCCTCCGTCTGGAGGCGCATGGCGATTGTCGTCGCGGGGCCGATTGCCAATTTCATTCTGGCCATTTTGATTTTTGCGGCGGCTTTCATGTTCGTTGGTACGCCCGTCAATGAACCCCGCATTGATTCGGTCACTGACGATGGCGCTGCGAAGGCCGCAGGCCTTCAAAGTGGCGATTTCATTCGCGCAATTGACGGCAAGGCCATTCGCTCGTTCGGCGACATTCAGGACGCGATGATGTTGCAGGATGCCCAGCCTCTGCAGTTGCAGGTGGACCGGGCAGGCCAGATATTGTCAATCACGATCATTCCCAAAATTTCTGACATTCCAGACGGGTTCGGCAGCACGAGACGTCAAAGCCTGATCGGCATCGTTCACGAAGCTGCCAAAGACCCAAAAACGGTTGAACGACTTGGGCCGGTTGATGCCTTCGCCAAGGGTGTGGAGCGCACCTGGTTTGTGGCCCAAACCACACTGCGTTACATCGGCAAGGTGTTTTTGGGCTCGGAACGCTCGAACCAGCTCCATGGCCCTGCAGGCGTGGCCAAATTTGCAGGCGAAGCAGCGTCTATGGGCGTGTGGCCTTTCGTCTTTTTTATTGGTTTGATCAGCGTCAGTATCGGGCTTGTTAACCTATTCCCTGTTCCCATGCTGGATGGTGGCCATTTGGTGTTTTATCTCATCGAAGCAGCGTTCGGAAAACCTGTGAGTCCGCAGGCCCAGGAGTGGAGTTTTAGAATCGGTCTTTCAGCAATTCTGATGTTAATGATTTTTGCAACAACAAATGATATTTCCCGTTACGCAACAATGATCTTCGGTCAATGATGAAGGACCGATCTTTGCGATTGCAAAGGTGGCGAATTTGGTTAAAACGGCAAGCGGCGGGACTACCCAACCGGGATGGCTGTTGAGTTTGAGATTGGCAATTTGATGCGTAGAAAATTCGGGCTTGTTGGCCTTGTGATTCTGGTTTTTGCGATGGCTGCTCCCATGGTTGCAGCCTTTGGCGTTTTTCATGCTGCCACTGCAGCAACCGGCAATAATGTTGTGATTGAGGGTGCCCAGCGTGTGGAGCGCGAAACCATCCTTTCCTATTTGCAGTTTGAGCAGGGGCAACCCGTCAACAGTGCAACCATTGATGGGTCGATCAAGGCGCTGTTTCAGACGGGCTTGTTTTCGGATGTGTCCATCAACCAGCGCGGCGGGTCGATCGTTGTGCGGGTTACTGAAAACCCTTTGATCAATCTGGTGAATTTCGAGGGCAATAGCGAAATTGACGATGAAACCTTGCAAAAGGAAGTCGAAGTCAAAGAGCGCATGATCTATACCAAAGCGCGCATTCAAAGCGATACGCAGCGGGTGTTGACGCTTTATCAGGCCAAGGGCTTTTACAACGTCAGCGTTGTGCCAAAACTCATCCGTCTGGCTGACAACCGGGTGAACATTGCGTTCGTGATTTCCGAAAACGGCAAGACCGAAGTTAAGCAAATCACCTTTACCGGCAACAAATCTTTCCGTGATGGCACGCTCAAAGGCATTTTGATCACCAAGGAAAAATCGTTCTGGAATCCCTTCCTGGTCAATGACACCTATGATGCCGACCGTTTGCAATACGACAAGGAACTATTGCGCCGCCATTATCTGAAGAACGGCTTTGCCGATGTTCAAATTGTGAGTGCCGACGCCCGTTTGACGCCTGATGGCAACGGATTTGACATCAACTATGTCATTGACGAAGGCCCACGCTATTCAGTGGCGGATGTTGCCATTAATGTCGGCGACGCCAAGCTTGATGCCTCTGGCCTAACAAAGGTTGTGCGAACAGGTGTTGGCGATACCTTTAACGCCAGCAAAGTTGACAAGTCGGTTGAAAACTTGACTCTCGAAGCTTCCAATCAGGGCTTTGTTTTCGCCAAGGTGGAGCCGAAGGTTGACCGCGATGCGGCCAACCGCAAGGTCAACATTACCTATAATATTTCTGAAGGCACGCGCGCCTACATTGAGCGCATTGATATCACTGGCAATAGTCACACGCGCGATGAAGTCATCCGCCGTGAACTTCGTCTCTATGAAGGCGATGCCTTCAACCGGACCTTGATTGAACGGGCCCGCAGGCGTCTGACCGCTCTGGATTTCTTCAGCAAGATCGATTTCAAGGAAAACCCAGGCTCTGCACCCGACAAGGTGGTGATCGATGTCGATGTAACGGAAAAATCGACGGGTTCGCTCACATTTACGATCGGTTACTCAACCACAGATGCGATCATTGGTTCTGTTGGATTGGCCGAGCGCAACTTGTTCGGCAAGGGCTTGCAGGCCAGCATCAACACAAGCCTCAGCTACACCAAGCAGCAGCTTGATATGAGCTATACTGACCCGTATTTCATGGGGTCGCCTATCTCCGCTGGCTTTGACTTATTCGCCAGCAACATCGACAATTCATTGTACTCTTCATACAGCACTTGGCAGGTGGGTGGCGCGCTTCGCACGGGTTTCCGTCTTGACGATTACTCTTCGGTCAATTTCAAGTATTTCCTCGCTTACCGCGACCTTAACAACGTCAATCCACTTACGGCGTCGCCCACCATTATTGCTTCGCAGGGGACCAGCTTCAAGTCCGCGTTGGGGGCCAACTATCAGTATGATGATCTGGACAATCCTTTGGATCCGTCTTCTGGTGTCCGTGCGCAACTGAATACCGAGTTTGCTGGGTTGGGCGGTTCTGCACAATATGCCAAGGTTGAAACCCACCTGTGGTACTTCTTGCCGCTTCTTGATGAGCAAGTTGTGATCAAGATGGAAGGCAACGCCGGTCATATCCAGGCCCTCGGCAATGAGGTCTCCGTTCAGGATCGATTCTTCAAGGGCGGCGATACGTTCCGCGGCTTTGCATCTTCGGGGGTTGGGCCACATCAGCAGAACAACGGCGGCGGACAGGACTCCATCGGCGGTAAAACTTATGCAATTGGAACATTAGAAGCCCAGTTCCCACTTGGACTGCCGGAAGCCTTCGGCATCTCAGGCGAAGTTTTCACAGACTTTGGTACAGTCTTTGACGCTGGTAATGAACCCCTGACGGGAGGGGGTGCCGGCTGCGGCGCTGGCGCGGGTTGCCCAATCTCCGACAGCATGGGCCTGCGGGCCGCCATTGGTGCCGGCATGATCTGGAAGTCGCCATTTGGTCCGCTGCGCTTTGAATTTGCCTATCCGTTGCTGAAACAGGCCAATGACGTGACGCAGAACTTCCGCTTCTCGATTGGTACGCGCTTCTAGACCGCGGGCAAAAATCCAACTATTCATTCAAGCGGCGGGGACAACCCGCCGCTTTTTACTTGAGGACGCATGATGACGGAAACATCCGCACCGAAGAAATCACTCGATATCAACCGGATCATGGAGCTTCTGCCGCATCGCTATCCCTTCCTGTTGATCGACAAAATGACTGAACTCAACGGGGAAGAATCTGGTGTCGCCCTCAAAAATGTGACGATGAATGAGCCATTTTTTCAGGGACATTTTCCTGGCCGCCCGGTGATGCCCGGCGTGTTGCTGGTGGAAGCCATGGCACAGACGGCGGGTGCCTTGGTTCTTGAACAATATTCAGAGAACGCGGGAAAGCTTGTATTCTTTATGTCAATTGACAAGGCGCGGTTCAGAAAGCCTGTGGTGCCGGGCGACAGCGTCTATTTTCATGTCAAGCTTCTGCAGAAGCGTCCGCCCGTTTGGAAGTATTGGGCAGAGGCTCATGTCGATGGCAAGAAAGTTGCAGAAGCTGAAATCGGCGCCATGCTGATTGACGGCAACAAGGCCTGAACGCCCGGCAAAGAACCCAAGCTCTTGCCGGATATTTGCTTTAGACGCGCTTCGCGGTCGGAACGTAGTCGCGGCGTGTCGGGCCCACATAGAGTTGCCGTGGGCGGCCGATACGCTGGGACGGATCCTCGATCATTTCTTTCCACTGCGAAATCCAGCCCACGGTGCGAGCCAGCGCGAACAGCACGGTGAACATGCTGGTGGGGAAACCCAGTGCACGAAGGATGATGCCGGACTAAAAATCAACATTTGGATAGAGCTTGCGATCAATGAAATATGGGTCACTCAAGGCAATGCGCTCAAGCTCGCGTGCCACATCGAGCAACGGGTCATCTTGTATCCCTAAAGCCGCAAACACTTCATGGGCTGATTCCTGCATGATCTTGGCGCGGGGATCGTAGTTTTTGTAAACGCGGTGACCAAAACCCATCAGCTTGATGTTGGAATTCTTGTCTTTCACCTTGGCGATGAAGTCTGGAATCTTGTCAACCGTGCCGATTTCCTCAAGCATCTTTAGTGCAGCTTCATTGGCGCCGCCGTGGGCGGGGCCCCAGAGGCAAGCAATGCCAGCCGCGATACAGGCAAATGGGTTTGCACCGGAAGAACCTGCAAGCCTTACAGTGGAAGTCGACGCGTTCTGTTCATGGTCGGCATGAAGCGTGAAGATGCGGTCCATGGCGCGGGCCAGAACCGGGTTCACAACATAGGGTTCGCAAGGTACGGCAAAGCACATGTGCAGGAAATTTGCGGCATAGCTCAGGTCATTGCGCGGATAAACGAAGGGCTGACCGATATGATATTTGTAAGTCATGGCTGCAATGGTTGGCAGCTTGGCGATCATGCGATGCGAAGCGATCTCGCGTTGGCGCGGATCGTTGATATCGGTTGAGTCATGATAAAACGCTGAGAGAGCGCCTACCACGGCCACCATAACCGCCATCGGGTGCGCGTCGCGGCGGAAACCCCGGAAGAACATCGCCATCTGTTCGTGCACCATCGTGTGACGGGTAATGGCCGTCTCAAACGTCTTGCGTTGGGCGGCGTTGGGCAACTCACCGTAGTACAGCAGGTAGCAAGTTTCGATGAAATCACCCTGCGTTGCCAACTGGTCGATCGGGTAGCCGCGATAAAGCAAAACACCCTCATCACCATCAATGAATGTAATGGTGGATTTGCAGGCCGCAGTGGAATTGAAAGCCGGGTCGAATGTGAAAGCGCCTGTCTGGGCATAGAGCTTTTGGATGTCGACGACATCAGGCCCCATGGTCCCTTTCATGACTGGAAAATCTATCGGCTTGCCAGCGATCGTGATTTGGGCGGTCTTGGTGTCAGACATGTTCGGCACTCCCATTTTCGTGAATCTTATTGCGGCGCAAAACAAAGGTCAACATTACTGTCCGATTAACTCTGGTCAGCTATGCGCCCCAAGCTTTCCTCCCGTCCCAAGACCTCCAACACATCAAAGATGCCAGGTGAGGTGGAAGTTCCGGTCAAGGCGGCCCGCAAGGGCTGGGCAAATTTGCCTAGCTTGATGCCGGTCGCGTCAGCATGCGCCTTGACAGCTTGCTCCAAGCTGGCTGCCTTCCATTCGGAAGATGCCGCCAGAAGCGGGTGCACAGCTTTCAGCGCTGCCTTCCCCTCATCATTGAGCAAGGCTTTGGCCTTGTCGTCCATTTTGAGTGGCCTTTGGGCGAAAAGATACGCCGCACTGGTTTTCAACTCCACCAGAGTTTTGGCGCGCTCTTTGAGGCCCGGCAAGGCCTTCACGAACTTTGCCTTCATCGGTTCATCGAGGCTTGCCAACATTTCGGGTCCACCTTCCACATGGGGCAGGAATTGCTCGAAGTGTTTCAGCAATTCAATGTCAGGGGTGTGACGCAGATAATGACCGTTCAGGTTTTCCAGCTTGGCAAAGTCAAAACGTGCGGCCGATTTGCCGATGTCACCCAACTCGAACCAGCGCACCAATTCCTCGGTTGAAAAGATCTCGTCGTCGCCATGGCTCCAGCCGAGACGTGCGAGATAGTTGCGCAATGCTTCTGGCAGATAACCCATGGCACGATAGGCTTCGACACCCAATGCGCCGTGGCGCTTGGAGAGCTTGGCGCCGTCTGGTCCGTGGATCAATGGAACATGGGTCATATCTGGCACGGTCCAACCCATAGCGCTGTAGATCTGCGCCTGACGGGCCGCGTTGGTGAGATGGTCCACGCCGCGGATAATGTGCGTGACGCCCATGTCATGGTCATCCACCACCACGGAGAGATTGTAAGTGGGATTGCCATCGGAGCGCAGGATGATGAGATCATCGAGATCCTTGTTGGGGATCACCACGCGGCCCTGTGCATGGTCGTTGATGACGGTTTCGCCCTCTTGCGGAGATTTGAAACGGATCACGGGCTTCACGCCGACAGGCGCGTCCTTTGGGTCGCGGTTGCGCCAGGTGCCGTCATAGCGGATCGGCCGCTTTTCGGCTTCTGCCTTCTCGCGCATGGCCGTCAGTTCTTCGGGCGAACAATAGCAATAATAAGCCTGGCCCTTGGCCAAAAGTTGGTTAGCCACTTCGGCGTGGCGGGCCATGCGGCTATGCTGAGAGACGGCTTCACCATCCCATGTCAGCCCGAGCCAGGTTAACCCGTCCAGGATCGCTGCGGTTGCAGCATCGGTTGAACGCTCGCGGTCGGTGTCCTCGATGCGCAGCAGCATGGTGCCGCCATGGCCTTTGGCGAAGGCCCAATTGAAAAGGGCCGTCCGCGCACCGCCAATATGGAGGTAGCCTGTGGGCGAGGGAGCAAAACGTGTGACCGGAGCAGTGTTAGCCGATGGCATTGGCTGGAATTTCCTGTAGTTTGATTGCGTGGGGAGGGCGGCCGTGACCACCAGTCATGCCGATAGCACGTTCATTGCTGGCTTCAAAGTCTCTGTGCAAGGGCCTTTGACGGGGACTGTTGCACGCCGCCAAAGCCTTGTTCAGCGCCTGTGGGCAGATGTTGAAGCTCAGGGAGGGCTGGTGCTGTGGGTGCCCTTGCTGCTGCTCACGGGCAACTGGGCGTATTTCCAATCGCGGTTTGAACCAGCGCTCTGGCCGGTGATTGGCCTTGGGGGGCTCACCTTACTGCTGTTTTGGCTGGGCCGCCGGTTTCGTATGGCCCTTGTTATTGCGCTGGTGCTTTCAGGTTTTGTATTGGCCAAGCTAAGGCAAGAATATGTTCAGACTCCCTTGCTGGCTTCTGCGATTTCACAATCTGATATCTCGGGCATTGTGGCTGATGTTGAATCGCGTGATCGGCAGCGGATCGTTATGCTGGTTGAGGTTCAGTCCGCTACTCACATTCCCGATGGTCAGGTGCCACGACGCCTCCGGGTTTCCGCATTCAGCAAAGCCAAGATTTTGATTGGCGACACTGTATCGTTTTCGGCAAGTCTTCTTCCGCTGCCACGCCCGGTCAATCCCGGAGGTTTTGATTATGGGCGCATGCTTTATTTCTGGTCTGTGGGTGGGACCGCTCAGGTGAAGGGGGAGGTCACCATCCATGATGAGCCCGTGTCATGGCGTTATGAATTGCGGCGGCAGTTTCATGGTTTGCGAAGCTCCATGGGCGAACGCATAACTCGCGCCATTCCAGGTCCGCTTGGCGCGTTTGCCAATGCTTTGATCACCGGCGAGCGCGCGGCCATTCCGGACTCGATGAATCTCAGTCTGCAAATTTCCGGGCTCTATCACATTCTTTCCATCTCGGGCCTTCATATGTCGTTAGTGGCCGGCGGTGTTTTCTTCACAGTTAGGGCCGTGCTGGCGCTTTTTCCGGGGCTGGCTTTGAGACGGCCCATCAAGAAATATGCAGCGGGTGCCGCCCTCTTTGTCGGCCTTATTTACATGTTGCTGGCCGATTTTGGAGCAGCCACGGAACGCAGCTACATCATGATTGCCGTGATGTTCTTTGCCATTCTCGTCGACAGGCCTGCCATCTCGCTTCGGAACCTTGCAATTTCGGCTATCATCATTTTGGTCGTGACACCTGAAGAAAGTACGGGTGCCAGCTTTCAAATGTCGTTCCTTGCGGTGATGGCGCTCGTTGCGTTTTTTGAGTGGTGGAAATCACGCCAGGTGGATGTGAAGGCTTTTGACCAAGCATCATGGATTCGCTTTGTGAAACTGATGTGGACTTGGGTTGCCGTGTCAGTTCTTACCACTCTCGTGGCGGGCAGTGCGTCCTCGATTGCGGCCGTCTATCACTTTGGACGCGCCTCGCCTTACGGCGTGGTGGCCAACGCTTTGGCATTGCCGATCACGGAATTTTTGGTCATGCCGGAAGCGCTGGCCGCAGCGCTTTTGATGCCGTTTGGGCTTGAAGGTTGGGCATTGGATGTCATGCATTTTGGCCTTTGGCTGACCATGCTTGTGTCAGATGAGATTGCCTCGTGGCCTGGAGCGAATTTGATGCTGGCGCAGCCCAGTCTCATCGGCACATGTGTCACGTCTCTTGGGCTCTATGTAGCCTGTATGGCCGCACGCTCCGTCAAGCTCGTGGGTGTGGTGGCGATGGTGGCGGGATTGTTTTTGGCGAGCCTTGGCGAGCGCCCCCAAATTCTTGTCGAAGAGCGGGCTGGCAACGTTGCCATCCGTGACGACGGTGGCGATTTGGTTCTGGCCAATGCGGCTGGGGGCAAGTTTGCGGCGATCAAATGGTTGAATGGGAATGGAGAGAGTGTTTCTCTTTCGCAAGCCGCTGACCGGCCAGGGTGGTCGTGCCTGGAGGACAGTTGCTTTGCCGAAGTCAAAGGGCTGCAACTCGGGTATCTTCGCAAGCAAGAGAGTCTGACCCACTGTCCGCCCGTCGATATTGTAATTGCTGATTTTCCTCTACGCGGCGCGTGTGCTGATGCCAAGCTGCGCATTGACCGGTTTGACGTGTGGCGCAATGGTGCCCATGCCGTTTTCATTGATGATGTAGGCGCTGTCACTGTGAAGTCCGTCCGGGAAGAACAGGGTGATCGACCTTGGGTGTTTTCTCCCCGCAAGGCCATCAAGGTTGTGGTGCCCTAAGACATGAAAAACGGCGTTGACTAGCCAAGTCAGAAAATCCAGCATAAGGTTCTGACATGACATGGGATTCATATTTTGCATTTGTAATTGCAGCGGGTGCCTTGGCCTTGGTGCCGGGCCCGACTGTTACTGTCATCATCGCCAATAGCTTGCGCTTTGGTCCTCGGGCTGGCCTTGCCAATGTTTTGGGTACGCAAGCCGGTGTGGCCATTTGGCTTGTGATCGCGGCCGTTGGGCTTGAAGCCGCCATTCGGGTGATGGGCGTTTGGTTTGATCTGCTGCGCTATATTGGTGCGGCCTATCTCGTCTGGATGGGTATCAAGTTGTTTATGTCCAAGGGCGATTTGGCGGTGGCGACGGATCGCGTCCGCCCCAATGGCAGCTTTTTCCTGCAGGGGTTTGTGGTCATCCTGTCCAATCCGAAAATGCTGGTTCTGTTTGGGGCTCTCATTCCGCCATTTATTCCGCAGGGTGGCGACGTCGGGCATTACACGCTGTTGCTGGGCTTTACCTTTGCGGCAATCGCGGCGGTCGGCGATACAGTCTATGCCTTGCTGGCAGGTCAGGCCGGGGCCTGGCTCTCGCAAAAGAGAATTCGGGCGATTGAAATCTTCAGCGGCACGTGCCTCGTCGGCGGTGCGGCCTGGATGGTTCTGAAAGGGCGTTGACATATGCGCACAGGATTTTACCCCGGTTCGTTTGATCCCATTACCTATGGGCATTTGGACATTATTGCGCGCGCTGCGCGGATTGTGGACAGGCTTGTGGTGGGGGTTGGCATTCATGGCTCAAAACAGGTGCTGCTGTCTGGCGCTGAGCGTGTGGCACTGATTGAACAGGTGGTGAAGCCCATTGCTGAACATGCAGGTGTCAAAATCAGCGTGGTGACGTTTGATGGTTTGACGGTGGATGCGGCGAAGAAAGCTCATGCTGGCGTCATCATCCGGGGCCTTCGCGATGCGACAGATTTTGATTACGAAGTGCAGATGGCACAGATGAATGGCGCATTGACACCTGATGTTGAAACCGTGTTTCTGGCGGCCTCACCAGCAACGCGTATGATTGCATCGTCGCTCGTCAAGCAGATTGCGAAAATGGGTGGCGACACGAGCCTGTTCCTGCCGACTGAAGCGCAGGCTGCGGTGAAGGGTAAGATTTAATCCGCACACGGATTCTGGATTTTCAGTTGTCTTGAAAAGAAAAACCCCGGTGTTGCCAGCGACACTTATTTCATCTTCTGCCTCCGATGCTCAGCAGCCATCGGGGCCGGCGCCGAATTTGTGTTCCTTGAAGGCATAGCTGAAGTCGCACACATAGCCATTGGCATCTTTGCCCTTGATGCAATGCATGCCGCTGTCATCGAATTTTTCGACATCACCGGTACATTCCTGCATCTCACCTTTGGCTGTCATTCCGTCATAGATCTGTTTGGCGGCCTTGCCGGTGATGGAAAGGTGAATCTGGCAATCCGGGCCTGCAACACCTTTTGCACAAGTTTCCTCATCGAGCGTGGCTGTGCCACTGAGCTTTATCTCACCCGCCGCCAAGGCAGGGGTAGTGATGGCGAAGAAGAGTAAAAGAAACGCTGTGCGGGCAGATTGCATGATCACCTCTGATTTGTAGTGTGATGTTAACAAAAAAACCCCGGTGTTTCCACCGGGGTTTTGTTTTGGAACACAGTGCTGAATTAGCAGCTGTAATACATGTCGAATTCGATTGGATGTGGGGCCATGCGGTAACGGTCTTGCTCTTCCTGCTTCAGCTCGAGATAGCTTTCGATCTGATCAACCGAGAACACGCCACCCTTGGTCAAGAATTCATGGTCAGCTTTGAGGCTGTCGATGGCTTCCTGAAGTGAGCCGCAGACGGTTGGAACCTTGGCCAGTTCTGCGGGTGGCAGATCATAGAGGTTCTTGTCCATGGCTGGGCCGGGGTGGAGCTTGTTGTTGATGCCATCAAGGCCAGCCATGAGGATAGCGGAGAAGCACAGGTAGGGGTTGGCGGTTGGATCGGGGAAGCGCACTTCAACGCGCTTGGCCTTGGGGTTTGAGGTGAACGGAATGCGGCATGAGGCCGAGCGGTTGCGCGACGAATAGGCGAGCAACACGGGAGCTTCATAACCCGGGACCAGACGCTTGTAGGAGTTGGTCGATGGGTTGGTGAAGGCGTTCAAGGCCTTGGCATGCTTGATGACGCCGCCGATGAAATACAGGCACATTTCCGAGAGATCGGCATATTGATTGCCGGCCATCATGGGCTTGCCTTCCTTCCAGATCGAGAAGTGGCAATGCATGCCTGAGCCGTTGTCACCGAAAACGGGCTTGGGCATGAAGGTTGCGGTTTTGCCATAGGCATGGGCCACGTTGTGAATGGCATACTTGTAGATCTGCATGTGGTCGGCGCACATCGTCAAAGGCTGGAACTTGGTGCCGAGTTCATGCTGGGCCGAGGCCACTTCATGGTGGTGCTTTTCAACTGACATGCCCATTTCGCCCATCACGGAGAGCATTTCAGAACGCATGTCCTGAGCAGAGTCCATCGGGTTCACAGGGAAATAGCCGCCCTTGGTCTTCATGCGGTGGCCCATGTTGCCACCCTCATAGTCGCGATCTGAATTGGTCGGCAGTTCGACGGAGTCGAGCTTGTAACCGCTGTTGTAGGGCGTGTTGGAGAACTTCACATCGTCGAAAATGAAGAATTCAGCTTCAGGTCCAACGAAAATCGTATCGCCATGCTTGGTTGATTTCAAATAGGCTTCAGCGCGCTTGGCGATCGAACGTGGGTCGCGGTTGTAGCCTTCGCGTGAACCTGGTTCCAGAATGTCGCAGAACACAGCGAGCGTGGCTTGTGCATAGAACGGGTCCATGTGGGCCGAGGTTGCATCGGGCATCAGAACCATGTCTGATTCATTGATGGCCTTCCAGCCGGCAATCGACGAACCGTCGAACATCAGGCCTTCTTCCCATGCATCAGCGCCCATCTGGGAGACGTCCATCGTCAAATGCTGCATTTTGCCGCGCGGATCGGTGAAGCGCAGATCGACGTATTTTACATCCTTTTCCTTGATCAGTTTCAGGACGGATTCGATTGTCTGTTCTTTAGCCATGGATAATTCCCCTGTTTGGCGTCTGTTGTGGTTTCTTGTTTAGAGTGCGTCTGTTCCGGATTCGCCTGTGCGAATGCGGATAGCTTGTTCGATAGTGGAAAGGAAAATCTTGCCGTCGCCAATGCGGCCCGTGCGCGCAGCAGTTTGGATCGCTTCGAGCGCCTTCGGCACCAGTGCATCATCAACGACGATTTCGATTTTTACCTTCGGCAGAAAATCCACCACATATTCAGCGCCACGATAGAGTTCGGTGTGGCCTTTCTGGCGGCCAAAGCCCTTGGCCTCGGTTACGGTAATGCCCTGAATGCCCACTTCCTGTAGGGCCTCCTTCACTTCATCGAGCTTGAATGGCTTGATGATGGCTTCAATTTTCTTCATGATGTTTGGACTGCCTCTTTATAGATACACGCGAAGTTGCACAGGGTATGCCAAGTCAAGGTGGTATTGATTTCAAGGGGTTAGTGGTCATTGCGACTCTCGGCAATTACGAATATGCACAAAACTTAATCAGAATGCCATTTTTTTAGAAGGTCCGGAATGTATCTCGATAAATTCAAGTTGGATGGCAAGGTCGCTGTGGTGACGGGTGCGGCGCAGGGCATTGGTTTTGCAACGGCCGACGCCTTGAGTGAGGCGGGTGCGCATGTTGTTTTGACGGATATGAACGGTAAAAAGGCCGAGGCCGCGTGTGATCAATTGCTGGCGCGGGGAAGAAACGCATCTTCTCTTGTGCTTGATGTGACTGACGCCGCTGCCGTCAAGCGCGTTCATGATGAAATCCTCAAGAGCCTTGGCCAAGTTGATATTCTTGTGAACAATGCTGGCATTGCAATTTCATTTATTCCTGCCGAAGTCATGGACGACGCGGCGTGGCACAAGGTTATCGACGTCAATCTCAACGGCGTATTTTATTGTTGCCGCGCTTTTGGGAAATCGATGCTGGCGCGCGGTCGGGGTGTGATCGTGAATGTGGGATCAATGTCGGCGGACATCGTGAATTATCCGCAGGAGCAGGTGAACTACAACGCATCCAAAGCAGGAGTTCATCATTTGACGCGGTCATTGGCGGCCGAGTGGGCATCCCGTGGTGTTCGCGTCAACGCGGTGGCACCCACTTATATTGCCACTGACCTCACGTCCAAGGATGCTTCAGATCCTGAAATCGTTAAGCACTGGATTGATGGAACGCCCATGGAAAGATTGGGCAGGCCAGATGAAATTGCCTCTGCAATCCTGTTTCTTGCCAGCGATGCGTCGAGCCTGATGACAGGTTCGATCGTGAGTGTCGATGGTGGATATACGTGCTGGTGAGTTCCAGCCAGATACAAGGGTAGAGGAAGTGGATTCAGTGAGCATGGTTTGGCGGCAAAGTAGTGATCATCAGACATGGTTGCGCGAACAGGCGGAAAACCTGTTCGCATTCTATCAGGCAAAGTCGATCAATCCACGCGGCGGCTTTTACGAATTGGGAATTGATGGTGAGCCGCTGATTGAGACACGCCAGCTTCATGCGACGTCACGCATGGTTCATTGTTTTGCCATTGGCCATCTGCTCAATCGTCCGGGTGCTGACGATTTCGTTGACCATGGCATGAACTATATTTGGAAGAACCATCGCGACCAGAAGAATGGCGGCTATGTCTGGTCTCTTAATGATGATGGCGTGGTGGACAGCACAAAGCAGGGTTATGGTCATGCCCACGTTTTACTTGCTGCATCAGGCGCCAAGGTGGTCGGACATCCGCTGGCTGATAAAGTCCTGGCCGATGTAACGGACATTCTCGAGAAGCGTTTCTGGGATAAATCCTTCGGTGCCCAGAAAGAGGAATTCGCGCAAGATTGGCAGATCATCAGTAACTATCGTGGCCAGAATTCCAACATGCATTTGACCGAAGCGTTGATGGCTGCTTTTGAGATCACGGGA
Source organism: Aestuariivirga sp. (assembly GCA_039928255.1). Classification (GTDB taxonomy): domain Bacteria; phylum Pseudomonadota; class Alphaproteobacteria; order Rhizobiales; family Aestuariivirgaceae; genus Aestuariivirga. Next base: position 36,422 of record JBDSTO010000139.1, read on the forward strand.
GAGAGTTTCTATCTGAAAAAAGCTGAGAGCATTGCGGGTCTTATCATTGGGAAACATGCGGCATCGCTTGGTTACCGCGTGGCGGAACATTTTAATGAGCAATGGAAGATTGATCTCAATTACAAAGGCTCTGACATGTTCCGGCCTTCGGGTACAACGCCTGGTCATTGGCTGGAATGGACAAGATTGCTGTTACAGCTTTGGGAGTTGGGTGGCCGAAAGCTCGACTGGTTGCCGGATGCTGCTGAGCAACTGTTTCGCTCCAGCATAAAATATGGGTGGGATGAGCGAAAGGGCGGCTTCTTCTACACTCTGGACTGGGCAAACAAGCCCGTGCTGCGGCAAAAACTGTGGTGGCCCGCGACTGAAGGCATTGGGGCGGCCGCTTGGCTTGCGATGCACCGCAAAGACGCATTTTTCGATGAATGGTACCAGCAGATCTGGGAGTTCACCGATAAGTACTTCATCGATAAAAAACTCGGGGGCTGGCACCAAGCGCTGGGGGAAGACCTGAAGCCGACAAAGGGTTTCTCAGAGGGCAAGCCCGATATCTATCATTCCTTGCAGGCTTGCTTGATCCCCCTCTATCCAGCAACAGGCAGCCTGACGAAGGTCATCAAAGCCTCACGCTAAAGCGTTGAATACCCGCTCTTGAAAATAGTGAACGCCTTTTTCGTGGCGTGACGAGAGGGGCCCTGGTGAATAGACGCCAGCCGCATAATTCTTGTGTGTTTCTTCGCAAACCTGGAAATCCTCGCGAACCACAGCAAGATTACCTTCAATCGTGCGTTGGCGCATCGGCTCGGCGGCGATTGATGTGTTGGCGAAATAGAAATTGTAGTCCTGCTCGGTGCGGTCAACTCCAAGCGGATTGATGCGGGACGTGTTCATTCCGCCTTGAAACAGCGATAGGGTCCAGTTCGGCCACATCCACAGCCATTTGCCGCGATAAAACAGGCCGTCTTTTGGTGGTGCGGTCATCTTCACCATGCCTTTGTGCGCGGTTGTTTTAAATTCTTCAAAGTTGATGGCTTCATAGAATGATGGATGGGTTCCGGGGATGTGATAGCCCTCGACGAAATTGTCGGTATAGACTTTCCAGTTTGAGGCAAACTCGACCTTGGCGGTGCTGGTGGCGGAATAGGTTTCCATGGGCTCGTCAGCCAGTTCCTGAACAACATCACCCAACTGGTCGATGAGCGATCCTTGCGGATCAACCGAAGCAAACAAAAGTCCGCGCCATGTATCGAGCTTCACTTCTTCCAACGGCCAGTCTTCGGGAATGATCGATGGGTCGTTGCCAAACCATGGCGATTGCACCAGCTTACCGGTGTCGGAGTATGACCATTTGTGATAGGGACAAACGATCAGGCCACATTTTCCTGTGCCATTTTGCAAGAGTTTGGCGCCGCGATGGCGGCAGACATTTTTGAAGCCGCGCAATATCCCGTCGCGACCGCGAATGGCGATAATGCCGAGGCCCGCAACATCAACAACAAGATAACTGCCAGGCGTTGCAACGTCAGAAACCGGGCCCATGAATTGCCATGTCCGCCAGAATATCTTCTTGCGCTCAGCGTCGAGAATATCTGGTCTAATGTAATAGCTGGGGTCGAGATTGAGATACTGCTGCATGCTGCCCATTCCGGATTTCGGTCATGCTATCTTCGCCAAATAACTGTGACAAGCGAATGCTCACGCATAGCTGGAATGACGAAGCGGTGAACAGCTTATTTCAATATTGGCATTCGTTATAGAGCCATCGAGCGTTGACCCAGCCTTCCAGCATTGGAGCGTTTGTTGTGGCGATCTGGTACCAGTTGCCGCGGCGGGTGAAGATTTCAACCGTGTCGCCATTGAACAATTCACCGCGTTGGGTGGCTGCCGCGCGTGGGCCAGCCCGAACGGCCAGAAAGCCTGAACCTGTAGCCTGATTGTATTGGCCCGTAAGGCCATGGACAGTACCCTGGCAATACTGGGCGTAGGCTGGAGCAGAGAAACTTGCAGCCATGACAAGGGTTGAAGCGGAGGCGGCCAAGGTCAGAACGATCTTACGCATTGTAATCTCCATTGCGGATTTGAACCTGTGCTTGGAATTACCGATATTGAGCTGAACACACGCTGAACGAATTCTGCGATCTTCCATTTCGCCTTGACCTCTAGTACTAAGCGCAAAAGCAAATTCTGAGGAGCGCTCATCAATGGCCAAGGCATCACCCAAGAAACATAAAATCGCAATGCTTACGGCGGGTGGTTTGGCACCATGCCTTTCTGCTGCCGTCGGTGGCCTCATCATGGAATATACCAAGAAGATGCCAAAAGCTGAGATCATCGGCTATCGCAATGGCTATATGGGCCTGCTCAAGGGCTGGCATGTCAAAGTGACGGCCAAGGTGCGGAAAGATGCTCATCGGCTGTTGGACCATGGTGGTTCACCGCTGGGCAACTCGCGTGTCAAGCTTACCAATGTGAAAGACTGTGTGAAGCGGGGCCTCGTTCAAGAAGGCCAGAATCCTTTGCATGTCGCCGCCGAGCAACTTGTGAAAGATGGCATCACGATCCTGCACACCATTGGCGGCGATGACACCAACACGACCGCTGCTGATCTTGCGGCTTACCTCGCGGAGAACAATTACAATCTGACAGTGGTGGGCCTGCCCAAGACAATCGACAACGATGTAATACCCATCAAGCAGACGCTTGGTGCTGTGACGGCAGCAGAGCAGGGCGCCATCTTCTTTGAGAACTCGGTCAACGAGCAATCCACCAATCCGCGCATGTTGCTCATTCATGAAGTGATGGGACGCAATTGTGGATGGCTCACCGCAGCGACAGCCAATGTCTATCGCAATCGGTTGAAGACGCAGAAGTTCGTTCCGGATTTCAATCTTGGAATCGAACACAAGGACGTGGATGCGGTTTATGTTCCCGAGCTTGCGATTGATCTCGAGGCTGAAGCCAAGCGTTTGAAAAAGGCGATGGACAAGAATGATTGCGTGACAATCTTCTTGTCGGAAGGTGCGGGCATCGAAGATATCGTTTCAGAAATGCGCGCACGGGGCGAAGAGCCGGCGCGCGATGCCTTTGGCCATGTGAAGATCGATACGATCAATCCTGGCGCATGGTTTGCCAAGCGTTTTGCCGACATGGTGGGAGCTGAAAAAACTCTGGTGCAAAAGTCAGGTTATTTCGCCCGTTCATCTAAAGCCAACAAGGAAGACTTGGCCTTAATCAAGAAGATGGTGATTGAGGCCGTAAAGAGCGCCATGAAGGGCGTTTCAGGCGTTGTCGGCAATGATGATGACAAGAAAGGAAATCCGCTTCGCGCCATCGAATTTCCGCGCATCAAGGGTGGCAAGGCTTTTGACACTGGGGAGAAGTGGTTTGGGCAAATGCTGAAAGAAATTGGCCAGCCCAAGGGCAGCAAAGTTGAAGTGAAACATTAAGTATTGAAGGGGCCATTCCGATTTCTCGTGATGGCCCCTTCGTTTAATTAATAAGCTTGGATGAACAGGAAACCGCCGGGGCCAATCATGGCCATCCAAATTTGATCGGGACCTGCCTGGAAACTGTCGCCAGCACCGCCCTTGAGGGCAACTTCAATTTTACCCGGCGGCAGATCGAGGGTTGGTCCATCGGGGGCCTTGGTGCCAGCACCAGCGGGAACCTTGATCTTCGTTCCCGCAATCGTCACCTCAGCGGCCTTTTCCGTGATGTTGCCAATTGCAACCTTGATCTGGCCGGGCTTCGGGAAGAGCGAAGATTTCGAAGCGGCCGTTTTGTCGCTGATGCTCAACGTGGCCGAAGCATTTTCGCTGTCTTCTTGCTTGATGGATACCGACAATGGACCGTTTGGCGTATCAAAGACGAGAAGCGCGTTATCAGATGCCGTGTGTTCGGATACAGTGGTAAAACCCTTCT
>JBDSTO010000140.1:0-22417 GCA_039928255.1 Aestuariivirga sp.
GTCACCGACACGCTCAACCTGGCGCTTCAAGCCTCAGGCTGTGATGATGTGCGCGTCCTTCATAAGCCACGTCTGCTCAGCGACAATGGTTCGTCTTACATCTCGACTGAACTGGCAGACTGGCTGGATGACAAAGGCATGGACCACACCCGTGGTGCGCCCATGCACCCCCAGACCCAAGGCAAGATCGAGCGTTGGCATCAGACCCTAAAGAACCGCATCCTGCTCGAAAACTATTATCTGCCTGGTGATCTCGAACAAAAGATCGCCGACTTCATCAGCCACTACAATCATCTGCGTTACCACGAGAGCATCGCCAACCTGACTCCTGCCGATGTCTACTTCGGTCGCGGTCAAACCATCTTGTTAGAAAGGGAAAAGATCAAACACCAGACATTCAAAACACGACGCTTGCATCATCGCGGCCAAGCCGCATAACATCAAACCAGATGCGCCAGAGCCTCCACTATATCAGGCCGCCAATAGTCCATATCTATCTGACGACGGACATACGAAACTCAAGTCGTGGCCACGTAACTGACGTCAATCAGCCTCCGGCAAACTCGGGGCGGGTCAAGGTTAATGCAAGGGTGTTGATGACGAGCTGAAACGCCAGCCACTACTATGCTGTCTCGTAGGTGATCCTTCCGCCGCATATCGTAGCAATGGGACGAATTGATTGAATGTCGCTTGTGGGCACAGCTTCAACATCTGCAGACAGCACGACGATATCAGCAAGCATGCCAACCTTGAGCTTGCCTTTCAGTTTCTCGGCGTGCTCTGCATAGGCCCCTTCAACAGTGTAGGCCCGAAGCGCTTCGTGAAGCGTAAGCCGCTGGTCAGGCAGGTGTGGAAAATATGGAACGCGCTCCATAGAAGCGTGAACCCCCCGCATCACGTTCAGGTCGGCAACAGGCCAATCTGAGGCAAAAACAACATGCGCCCCTGTCTCCTTAATGGTGCGGAAGGCATAGAAGTATTGTAACCGTTCTGGGCCAACCACGGTGAGAGTTGGCTCCATTGGTATGCCCATTACGCCTGGTGGATGTGGCGGTTGGACCGAGGCGATAGCACCAACAGCGGCGATGCGTGGCAGATCGTCGGGATGTATGACCTCGATATGCTCCACGCGGTGCCGACTGTCTCTGGGTCCGTTGGCCCGAATGACAGCTTCATATCCATTGAGGACGGAGTGAACTGCCCCGCTTCCGACCGAGTGAACAGCGATTTGCAGCCCTAGTCTGTCGGCCTCGATTGCGACCTGGTTGAACTGTTCCTGCGAAAAAAGAGGTTCGCCTTTATAGTCAGGCCGATCCCCATACCCATCGAGCATATAAGCCGTATGCCCATCCAGAATTCCGTCATAGAACATTTTCACGAGACCGCAGGACAGCCATTCGGAGTTGTACCGAGCTGTCATAGCAGAAGCCTTTTTAAGGTCCTCCAGCTTCATAAAGTTCTTGTAGTGGAACGGAACTTTAACCCGGCACAGCAGATCGCCATCACCTTCAATTTTCTCGAGAATCTCGAAGGTATAAAAGTTTCCATCCATGTTTTGGATTGATGTGATCCCGTGCTGGGCACACCATTTCAAGGCATCTTTCACTGCGCGAACGTCCGAAGCGAACTCGGCCTCGCTCGGTTTCGGATCGGGTTCACCGCCGGTGGTTAGCCCAAGCATGGCTCGATCAAGACCACCATACTCAAGAAGCGGCCCGTACGCTTCAGATTCGTTGAGTTCCCCACTTGCAAGGCCGTCATCCCCCATGACGATTGCATTGCCAGGGTTCAACTGACGACCGTGTAGCAATCCCGCATTTTGAAGGGCAAGCGTATTTCCCCACATGGTGTGATTGTCGAACGAGATGAAAGCAAGCGGCCGATCTGAAACGATCCTATCCAAATGGTGTCTGTTTAGCCGAATCCCGTCCCCCAACATCATGTAGCTTGCCATTTTGCAAGTCAGCAGCTTGGTATTCGGATGTTTCAACGCATAATTTCTGACTGCAGCAGAGACTGGTTCGAATCCGAGCACACCTGACAGATCAAGGTGCGACAACTGCGAGCCGCCGCCAAAGAGGTGCATATGGGCCTCAACAAACCCAGGCAAAACAGTGCCGCCGCGGGCCGATATGACTCTGGTGCTCGGTGAGCGCCACAAATCGATTTCGGCGTTTGAACCGACGGCGACTATCTTGCCGTTTGCAACAGCCACAGCTTCGGCCACGGGCGCGTCGTCGTCCATCGTCAGGACACTTCCATCAAGAATGACCAAGTCTGCTTTCATGTCATTTGATCCATTTCATGTTTTTACAATGTGGCTGCCCTATTGCTAGGGCATTGGAACGCGAACAACTCACAAAAGGGCGATAACGGCCCCCAAATTTTACGTGCCGCCAGAATACAATTGGAAGGCTTCTGGGCAACATCAGAAACAACCCATTACTTTATCTTATAGTTTGAGCATCGCCTGTTCGAGCGCTGCCACTGCGATGTCCACGTGCGCTGGTTGGAACACGACGGGCGGCCTGATCTTTAGAATATTTCCAAACACACCTTCAGAACCGATTAGAATTCCTTCCGCGCGGATCAAGTTAACCAGGCGTTTGGTTTCTGCAGCTGCGGGTTCCAAAGTTCGCCGATCTCGAACAAGCTCAACACCCAGCGCCAACCCCACACCTCGCACATCTCCAATCAGATCGAACTTGCTTTTCAGCTCAAGCAACCGCGCCTTCATATAGGCACCAGTCGTCTTGCAGTTCTCAATCAGCTTTTCATCCCGGATGACATCCAAAACCGCGATGCCCGCTGCGCATGACACATTGTTTCCCCCGAAAGTGGAAAAAAATGGAGCAGTCTTTATGAAGTTCTCAAGGATTTCGGGCCGGGTGATGACAACGCCGATCGGATGCCCATTCCCTGCGGGCTTACCGATCGTAACAAAGTCCGGCACAACACCATGATGCTGATGGCCCCACATGGCCGTGCCCATACGTCCAAAGCCGGACTGGACCTCATCTGCAATGAAAAGGCCTCCTGCGGCGCTGATCTTGCCAACAACGGCAGAGAGATAGCCATGTGGCACATCCAACATACCATTGCTCATGAATGCGGAGTCTACCATTGCGGCTGCAACACCATGGGGCGATTGCGCAAGCTCGGCAATCGGCGCGTCCGCAAGATCTGCATAGCGCTGGGCGATGTTATTGTCGCCGCGCTTGAACTGTCCACGATAGTCGTCAGGCGGCGTAATCACACGCATATGGGGGAATTTCCAGTTTGCCATATCATTCGAAGGTGAAAAAGGATCAACGGCATCGGTGATACCATGATATGCAAAATCCATCGCCAGGCCACCAGAGTGCCCCGTCCACGCCTTCGCCATGCGCCATGCTATATCGTTGGCCTCGCTGCCAGAGTTGACGTAGATGACGGTGGTTAAGCTCTTATCAAGTGTGGCCGTCAAACGCTCGGCATAGGCAATAGACTGTTCAGACAGATAGCGGGTGTTGGTGTTTAACTGACGCATCTGTCGCTCAATCGCCCCGATCACATAGGGGTGGCAATGACCAACGTGCGGCACGTTGTTGTAACAATCGAGGTAAGACTTTCCGTCACTGGCTTTAAGCAACACTGCCTGGCCCTTCACCAGATGAAGTGGCGTGTCGTAGAACATGTAGAGCTTTTTGCCCATAACACGCTTGCGACGCTCAAGCAGACCCTCGACAGTATCCGGCTTTGATTCCGAAATGGGTGGAAGGGCCGCCCCGCGCCGAAGCACATCAACAAATACCTTCCGCTCGGTTTCAATTTCATCCAGCAAAGGAAAGGCGCGTTTACAGTCATCCTGGTAGCTCGACTGAGAGGCCCCGCCTTCTGATCGAAGTGCCTGGATCAAGGGATTCATAAGAATCCTTGTTTCCATCAGCGGCAGCAAGACATCCAATTCTAGTTCTTCCAGGGGTGTAATCGAATGATACCCCTTGGTAATTTCTAACATGACGCGCTGATTGTCAGCCCCGGGTATTAGATAATCCGCGAGCGTGTTGGATAGATCCTGAACAAGTGCGCCGAGAACCATGTCGCCGAAATCAATGATACCACTGATGCTGCCACCATCTATCAAGGTGTTGAAGGGATGAGCGTCCCCATGGATGATCTGGCAGCGCAGTTTTTCAAGCGTCGGCAGGTGGTCTCTGCAAAAATCGGAAATAATTTGTTCAGAACTGGCTCGGTGCTCTTCGGGCAGGAGGCCCACATGGGGTAACAGTTCAGCCAGGTTGCGATGATCCCAAGCCAGATGTCGCGTCGCCGGGGCGGTATGAATGAATCCGCGCAACGCTCGGCCCAATCGCGCGACCAGCTGGCCCACTTCATAAAGCCGCTCGCTGGCCAGCGGTGCTGCGGCCAAAACGCTGCCTGCCAGATACGAAAGCACAATCACGCAATGGTCCAACCCAGCATAATGGAGCTTTGCCAAAAGCAGGCCATCCTTGGTGTGCCGTACGCGCGGAACCGGCAAGCTGGGGTCTGTCCGCTCGATATGTTTGAGCGCCAAGACCTGGCCCTCGAATATCCCAGCGGACTCTCGAGGATTGCAAAGCTTGAAAAGCCAAACAGCGCCGCGGTCATCGCTTACACGAAAATTCTGGTCTCGCTCGCCCGAGAGATTGCTCCAAGCCCCAGTTAAGTCATAAGCGTCCTTGGCGAAAGCGACGAGGATGTCATGAGGCACGGCGGGGGGTTGAAGATTGTCAAGAAGTGCGGATGACACATTAGGCTGGTGATCTTGCATTGGATGCCTCAGTTCAAGGTTTTCGCGCTGTGCGAGATTCTGGTTCGCCCTGACAAGGAACAAAACAGCCGATCTCTGCGCAATTGCGTACCAAATCTTTTCGGGGTCGGCTTGGCGGGATCGTTAGTCAAGTACCGCTCAGTTTCTGATCCACAAGCCAGAAGCAAAGCAACGTCGGCCTGAGAGACGAACGCCACATTGCGGTTGAGCATTGATGTCATTGTCGATCTCCAGGCTTTCAAACTTACAATTGCATTGCTTCAATCACATCACAGTTAGAAATTATGCCGCAGGTGCGCGGCATACACAGACTGTATGTCGCGACCGGTCAAGGGGAGGGCCTGCCCGGTCGCGCCGCTGTCTACCTATCAGTTCTTCAGTTTCGTCCAGATCTTGTCGTAATTTTTAATTGCCTGCTCTCCACAGGGCTCGGAGAACACAAGTTTGGTTCCCTCCGGGATTGTCAGTTCAGGCGCACCTTGCATGTCCGGAATATAATACTTATCGGCTCCCTTCACGGTGCTAGCGTAACGGACGAAGTTGGATTCCAGAGCTGAATTTTCCGGTTTCATCAGGAACTGGATGAACTTCTTGGCGTTTTCTGTGTGCTTGGCAGTTTTCGGGATCGATAGAGTCTCAGCCCAGGCAATCATACCTTCTTTCGGATAGACATATTTTACCGAAGGACGAGCCAAACGCCCGCGCATTGCATCGCCATTCCAGTCCTCGCTTATTGCCGTCTCGCCGGACGACATCCGCTCAACTACGGCATCAGAATTGTAGATCTTGACGGCTGGCTTCTGCTTCTCGAGCAGAGCCTGCAACGCCGTCAAATCAGCCGGATTGGTATTGCATTGGGGCTTGCCAAGATATGTGAGAGCCAATGACATCACCTCAGTTGGTGACGAAAACATGCCCATTTTTCCAACCAGTTCTTTTGGTGGGTCGAACAGGACCGAAAGACTGTCGGTCGGTCCGCTGTAAACAGCCGTGTCAACGGCAAACGACGTTGTTCCCCAGTACCAGCTCAGCGAATATTTTGCTTCTGGATCCCAAACCGGCTTTTTCCATTTGTCATCGATATTTTCAAACCCGGGCATGCCAGCAACGTTAATTTCCTGAAGCAGCCCTTCCTTGACGTAGATCGGAAGGAAATCGCTGGTGGCATCAAGAACATCGTACCCGCCGGTGCCCGACTTGAGTTTTGCAAGAGCTGTTTCGTTGCCATCGAATACGTCGGTAATAACCTTGATCCCGGTTTCTTTTTCGAACTTTTCAAGTAACTCGGGCGATGTTGAGTTTGACCAATTGAAGAAATACAATTCTTCCTGCGCAGAAGCAGTTGCTGCTGATAGCAGAAAGAATGCAGCAGCCAACTTCAATACGGATGTCTTTTTCATTGAATACTCCTTTGGGTTTGGGTTGACTATTTTTTATATTTCGAAAGCAGATAGGCACATCCGACAAGCGTCATGGAAGCCAAAAGAAGAAGTGTAGATACCGCATTTACCTCTGGCTTAACGCCAAGCCTGATCATTCCGTAGATATACATCGGCAAGGTTGTCATCCCGGGATCGGCCACCATCTGGCTGATAATAAAGTCGTCAAGTGAGGTGACGAACGCGAGCATGGCCCCGGACACCACGGCTGGCATTAGAAGTGGCAAAGTTATTGTCCAAAAGACCTTCCACTCATCGGCGTAAAGATCGCGAGCAGCTGTTTCCGCGGCCTCACCCATCTCTCGCAACCTGGCACGTATGGGCAACATTGCGAACGGAATGCAGAAAACTATATGGGCAATAATCAGATTGCCGATCCCAAGCTTCAATCCGATGGACGTGAAGAAAATCAGTGTCGAAACGGCGGTAACAATTTCAGGTACGACAAGCGGCATCGCAATAAGGGATATCGATACATTGCGCCCTGGCAACCGCGCACCACGCTCAAGAGCCATAGCCGCACAGATTGCAAAAACTGTACTGAATACTGTCGCTGTTGCCGCAACGATCAGGCTGTTCCAGGTAGCTATTTGTATGGCGTCATTTCGAAAGATTTCCCGAAACCAGCGCAAACTAAAGTGGCTCCACACTGTGACTTGGTCGCCACCATTAAAGGAGAAGATGGAAAGGACGACCAAAGGCAGATAAAGGAAAGCGAAAACCGCACCAGTAACCCAGCCAAGGCCCGGCGTTCGACGCCAATCAAAAGGAGCTTTGTGCAAAGCTTTTGGCAAAAGCGCCTTCTCGTGGGCGACTTGTTCTCCAGCATTCATGCTCTTTCGTCCCCCCTGCGACTTTCACGTTTTGTCTGCATCCAAATTGCTGCAAGAACGGCTACAGTCAAAAGAATGGCCACCGCCGCGCCGAAGGGCCAGTTTCGCGCAGAGGAAAACTGGTTTTGGATAAGATTGCCGATCAGCATCACCTTGCCGCCACCCAGAAGATCCGGCGCGATAAATGAACCAAGGGCTGGCGCGAAGACCAATATCGCACCTGCCGCTGCACCAGGCTTCGCGGCCGGCCAAACAACGTTCCTTAGTGTCTGGATTCTACCGGCGTAGAGATCGTGAGACGCCTCAATGAGCCGGGTATCCATGCGTTCAAGTGTGGAGTAGATTGGCAAAACCATGAAGGGCAGGAATGAATAGACCAGGCCGAGCAAGACAGCACCGTTGTTGTAAAGGAGCGCAATCGGTGAAGAAACGACACCAGTTCCGACAAGCAACTCATTCACAAGTCCATGATCGCGCAGAATGAGAACCCAGCAATAAGTTCGGATCAAGAGATTGGTCCAAAATGGAAGGGTGACGGCAAAGAGCATTAAACTGCGGACTTCAGGTCTCTGGCAAACTATGTGCCACGCGACCGGTAGCGCGACCGCGAGAGTGACTATGGTTGTGGCGATAGCTAGCAAAGTTGAACGTACGAAGATCTGAAGGTAATCTGCCGAATATGCCCATTGCCCGTCGAAGCCTTCTTGGAACAACAACTGCACGTAAGCGGAAGATGTCAGGGGAGTATGTGCGCCGCCATATGGGTCTGCTGTCATGAATGAAACTGCGAGCGCCAGCAACAGTGGCAGCGCCATGAAAACTGCGATCGCTAGAATCGCAGGTGCCAGAAGCATCGCAGCCGACCGAGAACGAATGACGCTCATTTTGACATCCACCACTCAGATTCATCAGCCCAATCGACAGAAACTTTCGCTCCCACATCCAGCTTTGGCGTGGTTTCCTTACGTCCACGCAGGCGTAAATCTGCTTGTCCTTCTCCGACTTTGACTTCGTACAGAATGTCGCTGCCGAGAAAAGTGATCGATGATACGACACCACGCATACGCCCCGCGGTGGGTGAGAACGTCAAACACTCTTGCCGCAACGCAAGAACCATGTCCGGGCGACCAAATTTCTCGCCTGCAACGAGATTTGCTTCGCCGATGAAATCAGCGACGAATGGGTTGGTAGGCTTTGAATAGACCTCTTCAGGTGGGCCAATTTGCAGAACCCGCCCACCATCCATGACCGCTACGCGGTCTGCCATTGCAAGCGCCTCTTCCTGGTCATGTGTAACCAGAACAAACGTGATTCCCGTCTCACGCTGCAACCGCTTCAATTCAGCCTGCATCCCTTTGCGAAGTTTCAAATCAAGGGCAGACAGGGGTTCATCGAGCAGCAGCAATCGAGGCGAAGGTGCAAGAGCCCGCGCAAGTGCAACTCTCTGCTGCTGCCCACCCGACAATTGCGCCGGTCGGCGGCTTTCAAATTGACTGAGCCGCACGAGTTCCAGTACCTCGTTGACCCTGGCATCCAGCTTGTCAGTTGGCCATTTCAGCATACGCAGCCCATAGGCAACGTTTTCGCGGACGGTCATGTGTGGAAAGAGCGCGTAGGATTGAAATACTGTGTTGATCGGTCGCCGATGCGGCGGCACCATGGAAAGATCCACCCCATCAAGCGCAATGGCTCCGGTTGTGAGATATTCAAAGCCTCCGAGCAAACGGAGCAATGTAGTCTTGCCGCAGCCAGAGGGACCAAGCAGGATGAAGAACTCTCCCGCAACGATGCTAAAGTTAACGTCCTGAAGCACCGTGTGGGGCCGTTCTTTAGTGACGAAGGTCTTCGAAACGTCGACTAGCCGAACCAGCTCTGCCCCCTTGACCGGAGCTACTCCCTCAGTTCGCAAACCCACTACCCGACCAGTATCCTGCGCCGCCATCGCAGCGGACGTTGGCTCTACATTTCCTGATATGGAGAATTTACGTTGCATGAGTTCCCTAGGTGTCTGCACGCTGCCCATAATATTGAGCAGCTGTTTATAAAATATGATATACCATAACAATTTTTCTTCAGGCGTCAATTGCCTTTATTATTCACATTAAAGGTGGGGTTTCACCTGATATGTCGTGCATAATTCTAATGCCGACAGCAAAATTGCCCGACTTGCGTGTCTTGCTTGTGACATGATATGCCATTATTGAAAATGTGGTTCATCGAAAGACAAGACTGCCAACATGGATAACCTTGAAACCTTGCTAAGTCCGGGAAGCTCTCTGACGACCACATCTGTTGCGATGACCCTCCAGGAGGCGAAGTCTATTTGTCACCAGCAATATGGCTTCACCGCAGTCGCTAAGGAGCTAAAAAGCGAACGCGATCAGAACTTTATGCTATTGCTCGATGGTCGGCCGCGATTTCTACTCAAGGTCGCAAATACAGCTGAAGCCCAAGCCACAATCGACTTCCGGGTGGGCGCTCTGCGGCACATGGAACAGGTTGCGCCCGACCTTCCAATCCAACGCGTCATCCAGACTCGCGGCGGCACTGATGTCTTCTCATGGAGTGCTGTCGACGGTAAAACGCGCTTATGCTACTTATTGAGCTATCTCGACGGTGCGCCGATGGCCGGAAATGTGGCAAGTGCGGAACAGCAGGCTGGCTTGGGGCTGATTGCTGCGAAAGTGGACCGGGCGCTTTCCGACTTCAAACATCCGGCTGCCAGTCACGAATTGCTATGGGATCTCAAGCATGCCGCAAAGTTGAGTGCCTACCTCCCCCAGACAGAGGTCCTTCTCCACCGAAAGCTTGCCGCCGAAGCGCTTGAACGTTTTGATGCCATCTCGCTTACCCCACTTCGCCATCAGGTCATTCACAATGACCTCAATCCGCACAATGTCCTCGTCTGGCCCGAAAATGGTGCTATCGCAGGCGTCATAGATTTTGGTGACATGGTAGAAAGCCCGCTCGTCTGTGATGTTGCGGTAGCATGTTCCTATCTTTTCGCGAATGACGCAGAGCCTCTTGCTCCGATATGCAGGTTTCTTGCCGTATATGGATCGGTGCTGCCTCTGCGCCAAGATGAGATTGCAGTTCTTCCAGTCTTGATCGCTACACGCCTTGCCATGACAGTCATCATAACGAACTGGCGTGCCTCGCAATATCCCGAGAACCGGGACTATATCTTGCGAAACCAGAGAGGTGCTGTGGCCGGTTTAACGGCTCTTGCCGCTCTATCGGCAGATCAGGTCAATGAGAAATTTCAGGCTGCGTGTCAGGAGAAACAGATATGAGCGGATCACAGGCAATGATCAATGCATTCGACCCGTCGAATGTCGAACGTCTGGATGACCGTGATCGCGCAATCATAGCGAAACGGAACAGGCTTTTAGGGCCTTCGTACCGCCTGTTTTACGACCAGCCGTTCCACCCGGTTCGGGCTCAGGGGGTCTGGTTGCAAGATGCCAATGGCCAGCGCTTTCTGGATGCTTATAACAATGTGCCGTCCGTCGGACACTGCCACCCTCGCGTGATTGAGGCCGTGACCAGTCAGATGTCGATTCTGAACACACATACGCGCTATCTCAGTGAAGGCGTGCTGGACTTTGCCGAACGGCTTCTCGGTCTGTTCCCGGCTGCGCTTGACAGGGTCATGTTCACCTGCACCGGCAGCGAGGCAAATGACCTGGCAATTCGTGTTGCCAAAAGCGCCACAGGCGGCAGCGGTATTATCATCACCCGGCTGGCCTATCATGGGGTCACCGAAACCATCGCGGGCTTGTCGCCATCCCTTGGTTCGGGCGTAGAGCCCGGTCGTGATGTCTTTGCCGTCGACGCCCCACTTGATCCGCAGAAAGGCGGTGATGTTGCCGCCGCCTTTGCCTTAGCTGTGGAAGGTGCCCTGACCGAGATGCGCCGCCTTGGCGTGCGCCCTGCTGCGCTGTTGATCGACACCATCTTTTCCAGCGACGGTGTATTTTCCGACCCGCCGGGCTTTCTCGCTCCTGCGGTCAAACTGTTTCGTGATGCGGGGGGCCTCTTCATCGCCGACGAAGTGCAAGCAGGTTTTGGCCGTACCGGCGACAGTTTCTGGGGATTTCAGCGCCACGGACTGACCCCGGATATCGTGACCATGGGCAAACCGATGGGAAATGGTTATCCCGTCGCAGCCATGGTGTCACGCCGCGATCTTCTTGACGATTTCGGTCGAAAGTCGCGTTACTTTAATACCTTTGGGGGCAGTAACGTGGCGATGGCCGCAGCCACGGCAGTGCTTGACATCATTCAGGATGAAGGACTGGTCGAAAACGCCAGGGCAACAGGGGCCTATATTCGGGATGGGCTGAAAGCCATGTCTAAGCGCCACCCAATCATAGGCGCAGTGCGCGGTGCAGGCCTCTTCATTGGCGTCGAGTTTCTAAAGGGCGGTTCGTTCGACAACCCTGCCTGGCAGGAGACAGCCGCCGTGGTGAACGGGCTGAGAGCGCGAGGCGTTCTGATCAGCGCTTCGGGGCCAAATGCCAATGTTTTGAAAATCAGGCCGCCTTTGCCATTCGGCATGTCCGAGGCAGACCTGTTGCTCAGTACCCTTGACAGCGTCCTGCAAACCATACCTATGGCTTAGAGGATTTCAGCGACGCTGGAATCGGACCAGCCTTTACCGGCCGAAGTTCTCCGGCCGCACGGTCCTGTGAAACAGGAGTCGAGTTCTTCGTAGTTGATAGACCCTCATCTTTGGTTCAATTAGTGCACCTTTTGAGTCGCATCGGAAGAACTGAATGCTGAAACTTAGCCATGAAACTTTGAACGACAAGGCCTATGCCGCACTGCGACAAGGTCTGATCTCAGGAGCATTCAACCCTGGACAGACACTGGTAATCCGAAAGTTGGCGGACCTATACGGAATTTCGACGACACCGATTCGGGAAGCTCTGCAAAGACTCGTTGCGGAGCGCGCACTCGAGATGAAAGACAATCGCTCGATCATCGTGCCCTTGCTGTCTGAGGCCGCGTTTGGCGAACTTACCGATCTCCGAATCGCGGTCGAGGGTACCGCCGGCGAAAGAGCCGCATCTCGCATGCCGGCAGAGGGTCTGGCAGAAATACAAGCCTTGCTGTCGGGAATGGACCGCGCCGTGAAGGCCAGTGATCCCGCGTCTTATCTGGCGATGAACGAGGCCTTTCATTTTGCCATTTACAACCATGCCAAAGCGCCAATTGTGCTCAATATCATACAAGATCTTTGGGGCCGTGTCGGGCCATACTTGAACCTGCTGATGCAGTCTGATGCCTACGTCCCACAGTCCAATGTCGCGCATCGCAAAATTGTTGCATCACTCGAGCAAGGCAATGGACTCGCTGTTCGAACCTTCATCGAAGAGGACATTCGGGTGGCTGCGGTTGTTTTGTCAGCGAAGCTAAAAAATATGATCTAACGGCATGGTCAGTGTCAGCCTAATCAAGAAGTCAGAAACCTCGTTGAGAAGATCGCCTTATCCAAAACTGAAATCCGAATCCAACTGTCTGAGGCGGGGTTAAGACTGTTGATAGACATCGCAGTCTATGAACAGCCAACTGCGAATAATCCAAATTTTGAAACTCTACACAAGCAACCGATACTAGCCCACACCGATAATCCGCTCACCATCGTCATCGAGAGTCACCTTCTGCGCTGTGGTAAACAGGTGAAGCTAGTCCTGAGTAACGATGTAGATGGTGAACGCAAGTCTAATGCCCAACTTGTCCAAATGATCATTCAATCGCGGCGCTGGTTCGACGGGCTGATATCGGGCACCTATCCATCTCTCAGTGCCATCGTCAAAGAGACGTCTTTGGACAAGGCCTATGTCAGCAGACTTACATCACTCGCGTTCCTCGCGCCCGACGTTATCGAACGTATTCTCAAGGGTGATCACAGTCCGACTCTCACGCCAGAGCGCCTGCGCAAGGCCTGCCCTTTACATTCAAATTGGGAAGATCAACGGGCTTTACTACTCGCTTGATGTTATTCGGGACCCGATGTCCTTATCGTTCCTAAATCCATCCGAGGACAAACTCTGAAACTTCAAGGCTTCAATCACCCTCGCTGCGGATGCTTTCGTCCATCGCTGTGGATACGAGAAGGTAATTCAATGGACGATGCGTTGACCAAAAAACAGGCCTGCAGAGATTCCGGCGTATAAAAGTCGGCACTTTCAGCGAGATTTGCCTCAGTTCGTCCCACAGAGACCGGTACATCTGCACAAGCGGCGGAAATCGCGCATGAATTGGAAGCCCGGAAAGGTGACATCGTTCGCGCTGAATAAAATGGTGGTGGACGCAGTCCAGCGCGAACTTGTCTCCGCAATAAATTCCCTGCTATGCGGGAAAATACAGGGAAATTCTCGCTTTCGGGCCGGTTTGTGCATAAGTTGTCGTGAAAAGAAGCCCATTTTGCTGGCCAATTCGAGAAAATTCCCTAATCTCGTAGCAGGGAATTATTTCAGAATAGCAGGGAAATATCTGACGCTTGCAGAGACCGTGGAATCAAGACAAATTACAGTTGGGATTTGATCTTTCTGACTCGCCGTTTGGCCTTGACGCTACCACATACCCCCCGAGATGGATGAGTTCACAGGTCGGAAGAAACGAGCCAAATGATTTTTTCACTTGAGTTTCTCCATACACTTTGTGGACGACAACAAAGTTGACGCAAACAGAGGGCAAAGAACGTATGGTTACAGGAGCACCGTCGTCAGAGTTTCAATCGTAGTACACATCCGCGTGGTTCTGTTGAAGAATGACAGCGTCATTCTTGGTAAGGGTGCACAATTTCATCGTCGACGGAACGAAAGTAATGGCCGTGCTTCTCGGTCCCCGACAATGAAACCTGTTCCAAATTGGATGGACTCTGTTAGCCTGTTAGCTTTATTGTGCGAAGCAATTGTATTCCTGCCCCAACGCCTGCCGTGTCGGGAGGCCTTAAGTGGTATTCCCGGCCGGCCAACGAAGCGGTGCGCTACGGCACTATACGAATTCGCCCGCCACGGAGCTCTAACGGGGACACTTACATAGGAATCTGCCAACAAGTGTGACGTCCTAGGCGGTTCGACATTTGGGATTGCATTGGCAGGTGTCTGGGTCGCATTAGGCACGCTATTCAATTTTTTTGAACAGCCTCCCCGCAAGGTCAACGCCCACAATCGCGCCATCTTCGTTGCGGGTGAAAAAGCCTCGCTGCCCCTTCAATCCGCCGCTCTCGAGGATGTAAGCGTCCTCCTTACCGGCTAGTAGGTTGAGCTCAGCAGCAGGAACATCCGGAGGTAATTCGCTATCCGTTGTAGCCCGGATTTCCGGCCTAATCCTGCATTCTATTGTTAGTCGATCTCCGTCGCTCCTGATCGTGAGTGTCATCATTTCGTTTCCATAGATTCCGACGAAATCAATTGCGCGCACCTTGTCATATGGAAGTGTTACGGTATCGTGTTCTACCACGCCCAGGTAATGTTTTAGTGTCCATTTTTCTATCGCTTTGTTGAATGCAAGACCGCCATCAGGGCCGGCATTTGCCATCGCGACAACTGCAAAGTTCCGTTCTGGCACGATTAGTAGGTTTGCGAATTGCCCATTTGCCGACCCACCATGACCGATAGTTTGAACGCCCCCAATATCTCGCAGGAACCAGCAAATCCCAATGGCCTCGCCCATCGAACTGCTCCGAAGTTCGACAGTGGGTACCTTCATTCGACGTAGTGTTTCGGCTGGGACAATACGGACACCGCTTTCCCCGTGACCGAGACTAAGATGGAACCGCGCCCACCGGATTTGGTCGGCCACCGAAGACGCCAGCCCGGCACCAGGGTTATCACTGCGCCAATGTCGCCATGGCCTCGCGACTTGGATCTTTCCATCAAAGTCAAGGTTGTGTCCAACGCTGAAGCGGCGTGTCATCACTTCATCGCGCGCGAAGAAACTATGCAACATCCCCAGCGGGTGAAGTAGGAGCGAAGCGATTGCTCGCTCGTAAGTTTGTCCGGTAACTTTTTCGATAATTCGCCCAGCAAGATCATATCCTGCTTGGCTGTACGAGGCCCGCGCTCCGGGTGGGGCAATTAGCTTAGACTCGGCAAGCTTCGCCACTTCGCGGGCAAGGGCGTCGTCTCCCTCGCCCGTGTCGACATTAATTCTCCAATCCAATCCTGCTGTGTGGTTGAGAAGGTTTAGAACAGTGATCTTCGCAGCAGACTCCTCATCCTCGAGTATTAGTTCGGGAACATACCTTCGTACGGGTGCATCCAATTCGACACGTCCCTCGGCAACAAGGCGCATTAGCGCCGTTGCTGTATAAGTCTTGGTCACCGAACCGAGGACAAACAGCGTGTGCTGGTTTACCTCAAGTGGGTTTTCCACGTTAGTCACGCCATAGCACGCGTAAACCTCTTGATTATCCGCCCATATGCCAACAGCCGCGCCAGGAACTTCCAGGCATTGAGCCATTGACTCAACAAATTCGGACAATGCGTCTTGAGACATTTGATACTCCATTAAAACGCAGAAAATTCGGTTAGCGCCGCTTCGATCAAGGCTGCAACTACATCGTTTTTGGCATTCGAATAGCTTAGCAGTGTATTATTTCCTGACTCAATTGCACTCAATTTGGCTGCCATATAGCGATTCCGGGCCTCAGGACTTTTGAGTAAAAAACTTCGCAGCGCCAGGTTTTCGCGCCAATATTTTTGCTCCAGTTCCACGACATGGAGATTAAAGTTGGGATCTAATCGGGAGCGGAAATAGCGCCGCCTAGCCAAGCCTGCTTCACCGCAATCTTCATAGCCAGCATCGACGATTTTTTCTATGAGGGAAAACTGAGGCGAGTATTCTGTAATCCCAAGCATCATGTCGATAATTGGTTTGGCTGAAAGACGTGGAACAGCAGTACTGCCGATATGCTGGATACTATCGGTCGAACATTGTATTAAATTCACCAGCCGCAATCGTTCATTATTGAATTGAGTCGGCCAGCGGTCACTATACTCAACCAAATGTACAGGCTCATCAATCACAATTGGCTCGAATTTCCGCATAGTAAGCGTTCTGATACCGTTGTTCTAAATATGCTTGGCCATCGCGCGTTTACAAGCGGGCCTTTCTTGAAGTCGCTCGCAA
Organism: Aestuariivirga sp.; assembly: GCA_039928255.1. GTDB lineage: Bacteria > Pseudomonadota > Alphaproteobacteria > Rhizobiales > Aestuariivirgaceae > Aestuariivirga. The sequence continues at coordinate 16,212 of JBDSTO010000140.1, forward strand.
TAGGCATCCAGCCTTGGAGAAATTTTTTCATTTAAGCCACGCTTCCAAATCCGAAGCGCAGTCACCACTGATATGTCTGCCAGACTGAACGAAGCGCCAACCAGAAATTCGCGATCTCCGAGTTGATCGTCAACGGTAACAATGGTCCTCTTAAGTCGTGACTCGATACCCAAAACAGACCAGTTTCGCTTTTGAGTTTCCTGGGCGGCACCATATCGGGCGGTGAGGAGTGGGGTCATTGGTGAGGATAGAGAAGCTTCTCCTAAGATGGCGAATTGAAGGATCTTCGCGTAACAACTATCCTCCGCATCAGGAAATATATCGGTCGGTCCATATTTTTGCGCGATGTAAATAATCATCGCGACCGATTCACAAATCAATAAATCATCGTCCTGGAGTAACGGCACAGTGCCAAATGGATTCAGCAATAGGTAGTGTTCGTCGGGTGGAAAACTGACGGACATAAACCGATATTCTAAGCCCATCTCCTCGCAAACCCATGCAGCTCTAAGGCCACGGGCTCCACGCGGAAAATCATAGATTGTAATCATCTGCGCAAAACTCCCTTATGTCAGCGAGTCGTTGCGTCTACGAACGGCAATTTTCGCACCTAACCAGACACAGGGAATGGCCTCAATTGGTATCGAGAGCGCGTACCAAGTTGGCCCAAGTTGACCTCCTCCGATTGTAAAGTAACCGACCAAGCCACCTAGGCCAGCCAACAAACCGATAAAAGCCAAAATCCAAGCGTGGCGCATCGGCCGATCCGGCGCTAGATGAGCCGTCGTAAAACCGCCAGCCACGGTGAAGAACGCGCGGTAAGTGGCGGCCACAGCAAATAGTGGATCAGACATGGCTTGTACCGTACTGGGGAATATCCCTGTAGCATGCATGAGCGCATCAGCCACGGTTGACGCCATCGCTGTTACAAGAAAACCACCGACCACGGCTGCGGCGCTGCCCATCCAAGGCTTCATGCATTCACCTCACCAGTTTTGGATGATATCAGCGCATCCAGCTTGCGCATTTGGCTCTCGTGGCCGGCTCGTGCCCTTTCGGTCCAGATATCGTCATGCATTGCATCAAAAGTTATGGTGACTTTGGTTCCTACGGTGGTGCGTTGCAATTCCACTACTGTGCCCACTTCATAGGATTTCACGTTAGGCACGAAGTCCGTCAACGTCTTGTAAGCCAATCGCACCGTTGGCTGAACGTCAGTGTAGGTCACCTTGCAGGGGGTGCTGAGCGGCATGCCAGCTTGCTTCATAAAGGCCACCTGCTGCGGGGCCCTAGCAGTCATCAGGTAGATCAATTCACCACCCGGCCGCAGGTCGAGGGCGCTAACAACAACTTCGAAACCTTCCGGTCCCCACCAAGATTCGATGCCATCTTTGGTCGTCCAAAGCGCCCAAGCAGCTTCAATTGGGGCGGGATAGTTTCGTGTGATATTGAACTGCGCGTGCGATGTTGCAGGCATCATAATTTTTCCTTTTTTGAATGGGCAAGTGTTTCGGCATTGTGGTGTTGTTTGAGAGCATCCCCGAACCTGTCGAGGCGAACTTCCCAGTGGTGGCGATAACCTGCCACCCAGGCTTCGAGTTCATCGAAAGCCTCTTTGCGTAAAGAATAGAGCCGTTTTTGTTTGTCGGGCCGCATTTCAACTATTCCGGCTTCAGTGAGAATGCGTAAATGCCTTGAAACGCCTGACTGATGAATGTCCATGCGTCGGACGATGTCGCCGACGGCGCATTCTCCGAGAGCCATCGCTTGGAGAATGCGCAGTCGAGCAGGGTCACTTAAGGCTTGAAATAGCAATGATTGTCTTTCCATGTATATACGTTATCGTGTATATACATGGAAAGTCAATATAGATTTTGGGCAATATTTTTTGATTTAATTCAACGAATTGCGTGGCAAAGCGGGCTGGACGCGCTTCTGGCGTCGCTTGGCCATTCACGTTGGCAGGATCGGCGGATCGCCTGCGTCGAAACCGAGCTGCGAGATTTCAACCAGTAGGCTGCCGCGATCAAGCAAGTGCCGCGGGCGATATTGGACGGCAGAGCTAGTTATAGCATGTTCCTGGCAAACGCTGCCCCTGCTTTTGGTCGGGCTTTGACGCGATTGTAGTGAGAGGAAAGTCTGGGCTCACGTTGCACCAGAGCAGGAAGGTCCCCACACCAACTGGACAGCATTGCGGCGTAGATATCGACTGCACTGAATGCACCCGTAAACCACTCCTTGTCGCCGAGCAAAGATGATAGGATCGAAAGATCACGCCACATATCGCGTTCACCTGCTGCTTTGATACCTGGTGCGGCAGCCTGGTCAGTCGAATATCTATCGGAAAAGAAAATCCGAAGACTTGCTTGATACGTGCTGGCGGCTAGGAACAATAGAACACGTAAGTAGTGTGGCCGTTGAGGATCGGCAGCACCAGGCGCAATACGTGCTTCCGGCTTGAGGTCGGCGAGATATATCATCATAGCGGCAGATTCTGTTATATGCGCACCGTCAGGAAGTTGGAGCACGGGAACCTGTAACAATGGAGAAATAGCACTGAAACTTGCCGGAAAGGCGCCGTGCTCATCTCGCGCAACGAACTCTAGGTGAAACGGAATATCAAGTTCGTCAAACAGAGCCTCAACTGCAGCCGAACCGCTGCCTTCAGTGCCATAGAGAACGTACATTGCAATCTCCTTCAAGATTCAAAACCCTGTTCCACGCATATGATCCTTTCGTTCACCAAGGAATGATTTTGTAGTTGCCACGCGGAATGGGCTTCCCGACATCATGGAACGACAGGTCGAGTGGCTCACATTCCAGGTGCTTACCATTTGCTGAATTTAGGGCAAGTCTGCGCCCCACTTAAGGGCAAGAGGTTTTGAAACTCACATGCCCGTTGTCTGGCTTTAGGACGAGCAACCACGCACCAGCCGTGCCATAGCCCTCAGGAATCATGTCATCAATGATTTGCTATAGGTATCCAAGAATGCCGCCTGGCATTTTAGCCCAAACAGCCGCTTCACATTTAGATTTGCCGTTATCAGTACGGCCCGGCCTATAAACTGTCTTTTATCAAGATCGAAAAAGCCACTTAAGTAGGACAGCCCAAAGGGGGTCAGATCAACTGACATGACAAAATCTAAACCCTGCTTAGACGGACCGTTTTTATAATCTGCGCACTGTCTAATCGTACATTCGCTCAATGAAAATTTCGAATCACTTAGACCAAATGTCAAAAATGGAAGTTCATCGAGTAGATTCGAGCGAGATCTTGAGGCGGAAAACCACAGCGTCCAAATTTATTTCTCAGGCCTTTTGGAGGAGATCAAATTTCAGAAGAGCTTGTAACATAACAATTATCTTATTGAATTAATTGACTAAAATTTGGTCATGCGCTGTGAGTGACACCCGCCTTTGTCCGGGTCGCACTTGATACTTTCTCGCTGTGATGCTTCTCCTATGAAGAACAAGAAAAGGCGTTGAGTGCACCGCAAGGGCGTTCGGTATCGGTTCCTGATTATTAGAAAAGAGACTTTCAATAAGCTCAAAATCAAAGTTTTGAGCGAGGAAAGTCATTGTCAAATTTCAGCCAGCGTTTGGCCAACGGCTTCGCTTCAGAGGAGGTACTGATCATGAAAAGAATTAGGCGAGAAAATAAACCGAGAATAGTTTCCAACGATACAATTTCAATATTACGATCCAACAGCAGTGTGATCGAGAAGGTACAGCGCGACGCGATATCCCTTCCAACTAATCAGGCGCGCAAATACGGGAAGCGGGCTGTGGCCCAAGCTTCAGCGATACTCAACCAGGTTGGTCAGGTTCTCCCGATACTGGTATCCCAAGACGGAACAATTATTGCAGGAGCAGAATTTTTCCTCGCTGCAATTGATCTTGGTTGGTTGCATGTGAACGTCATCCGGATTGGTGAACTGACTGAACCAGAACGGAGAGCCCTTACGATAGCGTTCAATCGGATTTCAGAACTCTCGGCTTGGGACACGGGCGTCCTCAAATCGGAACTCTCTGATCTGCTAAAGAGCAATTTTGATTTTGATCTTGGCGATCTTACAGGCTTTAACATTTCTGAGCTAGACGTCATTCTTGACCCCGTAGACACCATGGACGTGGGGGACGCTCACGATATTTTGCCGAAAGCGCCGGCCGATCAGGAAGCTGTTCCTCAGATCGGCGATATTTGGATCTTGAGTCGCCACCGCATTGCCTGCGGCAATGCCGTTGATGGCGCCCTCTATCGGAAGCTCTGTGCCAACAACACCGCAACAATGCTTTTCACCGATCCACCCTACAACATTAAAATTGCCGGAAATGCTTCTGGACTAGGCAAAAACAAGCATAGCGACTTCGCCATGGGCATCGGAGAGATGTCTCCTCAGCAATTTACAGAATTCCTCAAGACGGTGCTGCAATTACTTTGCCCTTGTCTCTCCGATGGAGCACTGGCTTACATCTTCATGGACCGGAGAAAGCTTGCTGAGCTTTTGGCAGCGGCCACTGAAGCAGGTCTTAAAATCGTCGATCTGTGCATCTGGAACAAAATGTCGGGGGGCATGGGAGGCATTTACAGGAGCCAGCACGAGCCTTGTGGCGTTTTTAAATATGGCGATGCCTCGTATCTCAACAATGTTCAACTCGGAAAATATGGACGCTATCGCACTAATGTCTGGGACCATCGAGGACTTTCGTCCTTTGGCAAAGGTCGAGATGACGCATTACGCGATCATCCAACAGTCAAGCCAGTAGCCCTCTTGGCTGAAGCCATCAAGGACTGCACCAAACGCGGAGACATTATCCTTGATCCCTTTGCCGGATCAGGCAGCACACTCATTGCCGCTCAAAAGACGGGCCGCGTGTGCTTTGGCATCGAACTTGAGCCCAAATATGTGGAAGTCATCATAAGGCGCTGGGAAACTCTGACCGGGGAGAAGGCTATTCTTGAAAGCACCGGCTTGACGCTCTCAGAAATGAAGGCGCAGCGCCAAATGAGCGTCGTCGACAAAGAACTCGCCTCGAGTGAGTCGCGATCTGTTGTTGATCAATTGTCGATTCCAGTCGTCAGGAGGCGCAAGCGCCCATCAGCACTTGTGAAGGCATGAGAAGGTAGCATCATGATAATAATCAAAAAAATTAAGCAGGGCGATGGGACTACTCTAATGCGGGTGGTCGACTCATCTGCTGCTACAGCGGTATCGGCCAACACCAACGCCCACACAAAGTCAGATTCCGCGATATCACGGAGAGTTTCGCCCGGATATCCGAAACCGCAGCTCCAAGGGGGCACACTATCCTCGCCTAAGCCATCTACACCTAAAAAGCCAAACTACTCCCCTCCTCCCACGTCGGAAAACACTGCCGAGGTATCTGGAACATCATATGCCGAACCGACGATCGCCTACAAAATCGGATACGGCAAACCCCCAATAAACTCGCGCTTTAAGCTCGGTCAATCCGGCAATCCCAAGGGGAAGAGCAAAGAATCCAAAAACTTCAAAACCATTCTTACAGAAGAATTGGACGTAAAAATCGAAGTGACAGAGAATGGACGAAAGATCAAAGCCTCGAAGCGCGAGCTGATTGTAAAAACGATGGTGAATAAGGCCGCAAAGGGGGATCATAAGGCAGCAACTGAAGTCTTCCGACAAGAAGATAAACTACAGCTTCAGTCTTTCGGAAACTCAAAAAGTGCTTACGAGGACGCACACAAGGCGCCTTCGACCCTGTCTGTGATGGATAAGAAAATAATCGAATATTTCGGATTGGAAGAGTTCCTTGATGCTCCTGACACCGCAAATACCGGTCCCATTCGCCCAGAACTTTCGAAAACGACAACCCCCGTGGGTACCGGATCATGATCGGTGAAATTGAACCATCGTCTTTTCTAGAGGACGCTTGTCGTCACTCCCTCCTCGTATTTACCATGAAGGCCTTCGAGGTCCTACACCCCTCCCCCACTGATCCTTTTCAAATGAATTGGCATATCGATGCGATGTGCTTCAGGTTACAAAAAGCAGCATTGCGGAATGGCTCGCGTCTGATACTTGAGGTGCCACCTCGTCATCTCAAGTCCATTTGCACCAGCGTGGCGTTGACTGCTTGGTTATTGGGTCGCTTCCCCAGCATGAAAATTCTTGTCGCCAGTTACGGTGCTGGCCTGGCTGGAAATCATGCAAGAGACGTTAGAA
>JBDSTO010000141.1:0-12254 GCA_039928255.1 Aestuariivirga sp.
CCATTGTCTGTCAGAACGCCTTCCGTCACCACGCCCTGGCCCTCGCGGAAAAGATCCGGGAGCACGCCCTTGTAGGTTACGGTGATGTTTTTCAGCGTGTCTGTAACGACAAAAACGTTAACCGAGTCAGGCTGCTTTTGCCAGCTCCCCTGCTCCACCATTCCGCCCAATCGAATGCGACTGCCGGGCTTCACTGATTTTTCGATGATATCGCTTGGCGTATAGAAAAACGTAATCTGCGAACGCAAAGCGTAACCCACCAGCAGAGCCGCGAGGCCCAGAATGGCCAATGCGGCAAGAATGATGGTGAGGCGCGTTCGCTTGCGGGTCATTTCAAACCAAGCTCATCGGCCAAAGCCTTGATTTGCGCCAGTGCTTCGGGCTTGTCCTTGAACTGGGCATTGGCTTTATCGAGGGCTGCCTTGGCCTTGTCCGTTTCGGTCAATACAATCCGTGCACGGATTAATTTCAGCCAACCTTCAAGATCATCGGGATTGACGACAAGTTTCTGCTCAAGTCCGTCAACCATACTGTGGATCATGGCGCTCTGGTCAGCTGGGGCCATGGCTGAACCGTCTTTCAGCTGTTGATCGTTCAACGCCGGCGGCGTTGCCCCCATGCTGGCCAGTTCGCTTTCCACGGCTTTACGCCAATTGGCATCGGGTGGCGCATCCGCCAGCAGCTTTTCATAGGCAGCTTTGGCCTCCGCCGTCTTGCCATCCTGCTTCATGGCCATTGCCGAGAAAAAGCGCGCCTTGGGATAGGTGGGATCAAGCGTCAAAGCCTGCTCGAAGGCTTGCGCCGCCAATTTCGGAATGAGGCCCTTGTTTGCGAACACCAGATTTTCGCCATAGCTTGAAAGAATGTCTGCCGTGGGCGGTTGCAGGGTGGCGATCTTCAGATAGGCTTGGGCCGCATCATCAAACCGATTGAACCTCGTATAGGCTTGGGCGACCACTTTCCATCCCGCCACATCGTCTGGCTTTTCGGCCAGATATTTTTCAACCTGGGCCAACATGCCTTCAAAATCATTGTTCTTCACGGCATCGGCCACGCGCTGCGCCAGCGGCGTGTCAGCCATCGCTGGCTTGCCGAAGTGCCAATAGATTGGAGCCACGATCAACGGAATGAACAATGCAAACAGCATTGGTGAAATCGCGGGCAGGTTTGGGCCTTGGCCTTCCTGTTTCGAGGCCTCGATCAAACGGCGGCTTAACTCCACCCGCAAACTGTCAGCCTCGGCGGCGGGCACAGAGCCTGCGCCAAGATCACGGTCCAACGCTTCCAGTTGCTCGCGGTAAACGCAGCTGCCCGATTGCGGCACAGTGGCCCGTCTTGCCCTGCGCGGAAACAGGCCCAAAGCTCCGACAACGACGACAAGGGCAATGACTGCAATGATTAAAAATTCCATGGCTCTCCTTAACGCGGGCGGGGTATCTCCGTCCATGCCGCTTTGTCGCATGGGGAGAACAGGCTGTCGGAAAGAGTTGGAGCCCGTTTGGGTGATCTGGTAACAAGACTGCTCAAACGGATACGCCATATGAAACCTCGCTATTCCATATTCTCGCTGGCCCGCAATGCCATGAACTATCACAAGGATTGGGAGCGCGCCTGGCGTTCGCCCACGCCTAAGGCCGAATATGATGCCGTGATCGTGGGCGCTGGTGGCCATGGCCTGGCCACGGCCTATTATCTCGCCAAGAATCACAAGATGACGAATATCGCCGTTGTCGAAAAAGGCTGGATTGGCGGCGGCAACACGGGCCGCAACACCACCATCATCCGATCGAACTATCTGCAGGATTCATCCATTGCGATTTATGAGTTGGCGCGCTCGCTCTATGAAGGCCTCAGCCAGGATTTGAATTATAATGTGATGTTCAGCCCTCGTGGCGTGTTGATGTTGTGCCAGACACAGCATGAGCTTCGCGCTTTCCAGCGCACCGCCCATGCCAACCGCCTGGCCGGACTTGATTGCCGGATGATTTCGCCAGCGGAAGTCAAAGAGCTTGTGCCGATCATCAATGATGATCCCAACTGCCGCTATCCAATCCTCGGTGCCTATTATCAGCCGCGCGGCGGCACGGGGCGTCACGATGCCGTGGCCTGGGGCTATGCGCGCGGCGCGGACGAGATGGGTGTCGACATCATCCAGAATTGCGAAGTAACGGGGATTTCACGCGAGGGCGGAAAAGTTACCGGGCTTCAAACCACGCGCGGCGAAATCAAGACCAAGAAAATCGGTGTCGTTACGGCGGGCCATGTTTCGAACTTGATGGACATGGCTGGCGTTCGCATGCCTATTGAATCGCTGTGTTTGCAGGCGCTGGTGTCTGAACCCATCAAGCCTGTGATTGATTGCGTCGTCATGGCCAATACGGTGCATGGTTATATGAGCCAGTCCGACAAGGGCGAGCTCGTGATCGGCGGTGGCACTGATCCCTACAACAATTATTCGCAGCGCGGATCTTTCCCAGCGCTCGAACACACGATCACTGCCCTCATCGAAACTTTCCCTATCATTTCGCGCTTACGCATGTTGCGGCAATGGGGCGGCATTGTTGACATGACGGGTGATCGTTCGCCGATCATTGGCAAGACGCCGGTTGAAGGGCTTTATGTGAATTGCGGCTGGGGTACGGGTGGCTTCAAGGCCATTCCCGGCTCTGGCTGGGTTTTTGCCGACACGCTCGCCAATGACCGGCCCCATCCCATCGCCGAGCCTTTCTCGCTCAACCGCTTTGCTGAAGGAAGACTTATTGATGAATCCGTTGCAGCAGCCGTTGCGCATTGAAATTTTGTCTTCTCCTGCAAAGCGGGAGAAGAAAGGGGCCCGCTTTGCGCAGCAAAGTGAGATAGATGAGGGGCTGCGTTCAGCAACTGCCCCTCACCTATCCCATCGCATTGCGATGGGCCCCTTTCCTCTCCCGCTATTCGCGGGCGAGGACGTTTATGGAGTCATACGATGCTTCTAGTCACCTGCCCTGTCTGCGGTGCGACCGGCGATGAAACTGATTTTCATGGCGGCGGACAGGCGCATGTCACGCGGCCTGCGACCACTGATCCCGAACATATCAGCGATGAGCAGCAGCGTGACTACCTGTTCATTCGCCACAACCCCAAGGGCCTGCATTTTGAACGCTGGCGCTGTGACCGTGGCTGCGGAAAATGGTTCCATGCGGCGCGCGATACACTGACGCTGGAATTCAAGGCCTTTTATGGCATTACCGAATTGCCGCCCCAAGAACTCATTGCCCAGGCAAAAGGTCCGTGGGCTGATTATTTCGCCAAGCGTGCGCTTGAAACAAAGAAAAGCAAATGACCGGAAAACCTTACAGACTTCCCGAAGGCGGCAGCCGCATTGACCGCAACACGCGCGTCACATTTTCGTTCGACGGGCGCGACATTCACGGATTTACCGGTGACACGCTGGCTTCAGCGGTTTTAGCTTCGGGACAAAAAGTCTTTGGACGCAGCTTCAAATATCATCGGCCGCGCGGTGTAGTGGGGCTTGGCTCGGAAGAAATGAATGCGCTGATTGGTGTAGGCGCCGACAGCGCCCATGAGCCTAATTTGCGCGCCACGCAGATTGAAATTTTCGATGGCATGACGTCGGAAAGCCAGAACCGCTGGCCTTCGCTCAATTTTGATATTGGTGCTTTAAACAACAAGCTGTCGCGGTTTTTCCCTGGTGGCTTTTATTACAAGACCTTCAAATGGCCGCGCGCCTTCTGGAAACATGTCTATGAGCCGGTGATCCGCAAGGCCGCAGGGCTGGGCAAGGCCGCAACGGGGCGTGATCCTGACACCTACGAACACATGCATGTCCATTGCGATATCATCGTGGTGGGCGGTGGCCTTGCCGGATTGCTGGCGGCAGAAGCGGCCGCACTTTCAGGAGCCCGCGTGGTTCTCGCTGATGAAAACCCCGAGCTTGGCGGCATCGCTGATTTGACGGCGGGAATGATTGATGGTGTTCGTCTGTCTGATTGGCTGAAGCCAGTCATCGAACGTCTGGCCGCCATGCCCAATGTGCATATTCTGAAACGCACCACAGTTGTCGGCCATTTTGCCCACAACTATCTGATGATGCATGAGCGCGTTGCCGATCACGATCCTTCGCTGATGAAAGACGGGGCACCCCGCCAGCGCTTGTGGAAAGTGCGCGCCGGCCATGTGATTTTGGCCACGGGTGCATTGGAACGCCCGATTGCCTTTGCCAATAATGATCGCCCCAATATCATGCTGGCCTCCGCCGTGCGTGGGTTTGTCGAGCGCTATGGTGTGTCGCCCGGGACCAGTGGCGTGGTGTTCACCAACAATGATGATGCCTATCTCACCGCCTTTGCGTTGAAGAAGGCCGGCGTCAATGTGCGCGTCGTTGACTCGCGCAAGGTGACATCAGGTGATCTCGTGCAGCGCGCCATTGCCGATGGCATTCCGGTTTCCTTGGGAGCCGTGATCTCAGCAGTTGAAGGCTCCATGGCCGTCAAGGCTGTCAAGATTGCGGATTACCGCAAGGGCCAGGGCCGTGTGATCACCGAGAAACGCGTGGAATGTGATTTCATCGCCATGTCTGGCGGATGGAATCCGGTTCTCCATCTCTGGGCGCATAATGGCGGCAAGATCAAATTTGATGATGGCTTGCAGAGCTTCCGCCCCGATACGCACCACGATGCCATGACGGCGATTGGTGCGGCCAATGGCACGATGAGTGTCGTCGCGACGATTGACGAGGCGCGCGTTGCAGGCGAAGCAGCGGCGAAATCGGTGTTGAAAAAAAACAAAGCTGTGAAGGTTTCGAAGCTCGATGTGAAAGAACCAACACGCGGCGCGTTGGAATCTTTGTGGTTTGCGCCGGCCACCGGCAAATACAATGAAGGCAACAAGCACTTCATCGATTTCCAGAATGACGTGACGGCGGCTGATCTCGAACTCGCCCAACGCGAAGGCTATGAAAGCGTTGAGCACACCAAACGCTACACCACATTCGGCATGGCGACTGACCAGGGAAAAACCTCCAACCTCAATGGCTTGGGCGTATTGTCTGAAGCAACAGGTAAAGCCATTCCGGCGATCGGCACGACCACGTTCCGCCCGCCCTATACGCCCTATTCGTTCGGTTCGATTGCGGGTTCGCTGACGGGCTCGCTGTTCCTGCCGGTGCGCCGCACGGCGGTGTTCCAATGGCACACGGACAAGGGTGCTACCTTTGAACCGGTGGGTCAATGGCGCCGCGCCTATACCTACACAGGGGCAGGCGAAGACAAGCACCAGTCAATCACTCGCGAAATCCTCAGTGTACGGAATAAAGTGGGCCTGCTTGATGCCTCAACCCTGGGCAAGATCGAAATCAAGGGACCGGATGCCGCCGAATTTCTCGACCGCATGTACACCAACACATTCTCAACCCTCAAAGTGGGCCGCTGCCGCTATGGTTTGATGATGAATGAGTTGGGCTTCCTCACTGATGACGGCGTGACCGTGCGGCTGGCCGATGACCATTTCCTGATGCACACAACGTCCGGCGGTGCTGACCGCATTGCTGCCTGGCTTGAAGAATGGCTGCAGACGGAGTGGACGCATTACAAGGTGTTCGTAACACCGGTCACCGAACAGTGGTCGCAATTTGGTCTCGCTGGTCCAAAAGCCCGCGACGTGCTCGCCAAAATGGGCGCTGATTTTGATCTTTCCAATGAAGCCTTCCCGCATATGAGTTTCAAGATCGGGCATTTGGGTGGTTATCCCGTGCGCCTGTTCCGCATCTCGTTCTCGGGTGAGATGTCTTATGAGGTGGCAACGCCTGCGGGCTATGGCCTGTCGCTGTGGAAGGCCCTGCTCGAAGCAGGTGCTGAATTTGGCATCGAGCCCTATGGCACCGAGGCCTTGCACGTTCTTCGCGCCGAGAAGGGCTATATCGTCATTGGCGATGAAACCGACGGCACGACGACGCCTGATGATGTTGGCATGTCGGGTATGGTTTCAAAGAAGAAGGCTGATTTCATTGGCAAGCGCTCGCTCGAACAATCTTACCTCAAGGGGCCGGGCCGCAAGCAGCTTGTTGGTTTGCTGACGGAAGACCCGCAAGAGGTTCTGCCCGATGGTGCCTATGCGGTGGCCGAGGTCAAAGACAAGCCGCCGATGAAGATGATCGGCCAGGTCACATCAACCTACATGTCGCCGACCTTGGGGCGTTCCATCGCCATGGCGTTGATTGAAAATGGCCGCGCACGCATGGGCGAGACGATTTCCTTTCCGCTTGAACGCGGCAAAGTGGTGAAGGCCAAGATCACCGATACGGTTTTCTATGACAAGGATGGAGGGCGCATCAATGCTTGAGCCACAGTTCAACAGTCCTCTCGCCCATCGCAGCGAGCCCGCCAACACCAGCATTGATCTTCACGAAATTTCGACGCGTGGCATGATTGACCTGCGGGGCCTTGCAAGCGACCGCAAGTTCATGGCCGCAGCGAAACAAGTTCTGGGCCTTGATTTGCCCAAGGCACCGCGCACGTCCGTTGCCTGGGGCGATGTGAAAGCCTTGTGGCTGTCACCGGACCAATGGCTCATTCTTTGTGCGCGCGACAAGGCCCCAACCTTGCAAGCGGAACTCAGCAAGGCGCTCGAGGGCATTCATTCGCTCGCCGTTGATGTCTCTGACATGCGTTGTGTCATTCGCCTTGAAGGTGAAGGGGTGCGCGAGACAATGATGAAGGGCTGCTCGCTTGATCTCATCAGCGGCGACTATACGCCAGGCACTGTGCGCCGCGTGCGCTTTGCCGAAATCGCGGGCCTGCTGCACATCATCGAAGAGAATGTGATCGATCTTTACGTGTTCCGCTCCTATGCGGATTACGCGTGGGATTTTCTGCTGAAGGCGGCGCGCAAGGGAAGCGAAGTTCGGCTGTTTTCTAAATAGCGCATTCAACGTCAGTCAAGCGGAAGTCGTCGCCTTTAAACAGCAAGGGCATGGCTTCAACCTTCGATGTTGCATAGGAAATGCAGTCGCCAAAATTCAGTTGAGCCGGGTGGCCCTGGCCTTTGCCATATGTTTGGAATGCGCGGCGAGCCACCAGAGCATGTTCAAGACCAAATTCGATAATCTTGATGTCCAAACGTGAGATCAAATCATCAAGTTTGGCGATGCCCTCTGAATTCTTGTTGGCCCCCACGACAATGCTCGTTTCAAGGAACGTCGGAGACGCCATCAACCGCAAATCAGAACCGATTATCGATTCAAAGAGCAGTCTGGCATCTGGCTCGTCTCTCAAGATGGCAACGATTGCCGAAGTATCGAGCACCATCAATCAAAATGTCCGAATTCATTGTAGCCCAAGATTTCGTCCGCAGTCCGATTGTCTTTGTCAGGCAATGCCGCATATTCCCGCTGGATTTCCCTGACTTTTGCCCAGAGCTGCTCCTTGGCCGTAGGCTTTTGGACCGCGCTTTGCCTGAGCAAAGAGAGATCAAGAGAGTCACTCAAGGCCTCGGTAATCGGCTTACCGGTCAGAATTGCCAAACGGCGTGCTTTCTCTTCGACTTTCTTATTCTTGATACTCAGAGCCATAGTAGGTACCTACTACCTATATTTCTACCTGGTACCTAGTTAAGCCAATTTTACCTTAAAATCAAGCCTTGTGCAGGCTCATCCAGGCGAAGAGCTTGTCGAAGCCGCCAAAAGGATAGAGATGGGGCCCGGCGATCTTGAGTTCCGGCTTATCGAAATGCAGCGTCGCCAGTTGATCGACAAATTCGGTGGGCTCCGAAACCGTCAGCAGCTTGGTGATGTTCAAAGCCTGCTTCCTGATGAAGCGGGCGGAATTTCCAACGCCGCACATGGCGGCATATTTCACCAATGTCTTGATCGTGGCAGGTCCGGGGACGCCCACATAAAGCGGCAGGTCAATGCCGTTGTCGCGAAGCTGTCCAGCCCAGAGTGCCAGAGGGCCTGCATCAAACAGGAACTGCGTGGCAATGAAGCCTTCAATGTTTTTGGATTTGAGCCAGGCCTGCTTGGCCTTGAGCGTCGCCAACAAGGCCGCATCACCATGGATCTTAGTGATGTCCGGGTTGCCTTCGGGATGGCCCGCAATGCCGATGCGCTTGATGCCACGAGCTTCAAACACGCCGGTTTCCATTAATTGAATGGCGGCATCAAATTTGCCAATGGGCGTTGGGGCGCCGCCACCAAGGCAGAGAATTTCAGTGACGCCAGCAGCTGCGAAAGCCGCAATACGATGTTTCAGGTCTTCTTCGTCGCGCACAAAGCGGGCGGGCACATGGGGAATGGCTATAAAGCCTGACTCAATCAAAGTCCGGGCAGCGATGATCTGGAGTTCCACTTCTGCAGGATCGATGAGCGCAATAAAAACGCGCGAGCCTTTTTTGAAATTGGCCTGCAACAGTGCCAGCTTTTCAATCTGCTTGGGGGTAATTTCCAACGACGCGTGATCCAGGAAGGCGGCCATTGGCTTTTCCATCATGGCGGATTTGGCCTGGCTGTGAAAATGCGGCGCGTTCATGGGCTCTCCCTGGGTTTTACGAAGGATGCCATTGCAGTAAAAATCGTGGCTCACCTTTTGCGACGCGGTTTTTCTGATTACGACCAATATGCTTGATATCGGTCGTTTTTAGGACCTCAAATGGCGCTAGTGGACAATGCCTAAAATCTGTTGCAGGATGTCGCCGAGGAGAATTTTATGTTCGGTGACAAGCCAAAATCCCTGCCGCAAAATGTGGCGCTCATCGTGATCCCGGAATTTACAATGATGCCGGTGACCTCGGTTATTGAGCCGTTGCGCCTCGCCAATCGCTTTGCTGAAAAATCTTTTTATCACTGGAGCCTGCATTCGCTCGATGGCAAGCCCGTAACAGCGTCGAATGGCATCATCACCAACGTGAACGGCGATCTTGAGTCCATTCCCCCCGACGCCGTCATTATCATTTGTGCGGGCATTGATGTGCAACGCCATACCGACAAGCGGCTGCTGAGCTGGCTTCGAAAAGTGGCGCGGCGTGGCGCGCAGATTGGTGCTGTCTGCACGGGTGCGCACATTCTGGCAGAAGCGGGTTTGCTTGATGGCTATCGCTGCACTATCCATTGGGAAAACCTGCCCGGTTTTTCGGAAGCCTTTCCGGAAATCAAGGCGACAGGCGGACTCTTTGAAATTGATGGCGACCGTTTCACCAGCGCTGGCGGCACCACCGCCATCGACATGATGCTGACGATGATCGCCAGCCAGCATGGGCCCGACATGGCCGCTGCCGTTGCAGAAGGAATTCTGCATTCGCCCATCCGCCACCACAGCGAAAATCAGCGCATGTCGCTTCCTGCGCGTATTGGTGCGCGCCACCCGAAGCTGGTTTCGATTATCGAGAAGATGGAAGACAATCTTGAAGAGCCCTTGTCCCCCAGCCTTTTGGCCAAACAGGCTGGGCTTTCAACACGCCAGCTCGAACGCCTGTTCCGGCGTTATCTCGATCGTTCGCCCAAGCGCTATTATCTTGAGCTGCGGCTGAAGAAAGCGCGCTCCCTGCTGTTGCAGACTGATCTTTCGGTCATCAACGTGGCATTGGCTTGCGGCTTTTCATCGCCATCGCATTTTTCAAAATGCTATCGCAGCTTTTATGGCCGCACACCCTACCGCGAGCGCGGTGTTCCGGTGACTGAAGCGGCTTGAAACAACAGGTTGAATTGGGGAGCGAATCCGAAAACTCGCTCCCCCGGCCCAATTTCCCGCGACTGGGGGCAGTAAACGGGCAATTGAGCCGATCTCCGCTTTTTACAATCTTAAATTGCGGTATCGTAATTCTATCAGACAACATGTTTTTGTCTATTTGGTCAATAGCAATTGACCTGATGTTCTTCGAACAAAACAAAGTTTGACGGAATTTTTCCACCTAAAGTCCATCGCAGTTAAAATTTTGATCATGGAAATGAGCGCAAGACAAAAAAATCTGGCCCGTTCGTTTCTGCAAATCGAAATTTTTTGTTGTGTTCAGGTCAGGGCAGGCAATCTAAGGTTGGCACGCAAACCCCCAATTGAGGCCGCCCCCAGATCAAGACCACCCGAATACATCCCTGCCGTTTCAGTGATGATCGACATGCCCAGTCCAGATCCAGGTTTTGTTTCGTCCAGCCGGCGGCCGCGCTTCATGGCCTCTGTTCGCTGCTCGGCTGGAATACCGGGGCCATCGTCTTCTACGCTGATTGTCAACCAGCTTCGGGCGTCGTCGGTGGCGCGCGGCAGGCTGCTTGCCCTGACGATGACGTTCGACTTTGCCCATTTGCAGGCGTTGTCCATCAAGTTGCCAACCATTTCCTCAAGGTCCTGGCGCTCGCCCCTGAATTTGAGGCCAGCTTGTGTTTCAACCGTGACCTGAAGACCGCGATCGGCATTGATCCTCTGCAACGTGCGGCTCAACGACTGCAGCACAGGTTCCACTTCCGTCACCGCACCAATGGCCTGAGCGCGTGCGGCGCGGCGCGCCCGGTCCAAATAGAGATTGACGTGATCGCGCATGGCATCCAACTGCTCGCGCACTTTGACGGCCAAGGGCGCATTTGAGTTTCGCGATTCATTGGCAAGAACGCTGATGGGGGTTTTCAAGGCATGGGCCAGATTGCCGACTTGCATGCGCGAGCGATCAATGATTTCGAAGTTGGATTGAACCAGCAGGTTCAACTCATCGGCCACCGGCTGGATTTCTTCGGGGAAATGATCGGGCAGAAGTTCAATCTTGCCGCCGCGAATATCATTGAGCTGGGCCTGCATGTCTTTCAGGGGTCGCAGGCTGAAACGCACTTGTGCAAAGATGGCAGCAAGCAAAGCCAAACCCAGCAGCGCCATCACAAAAAACAAAGTCTGGCGGAACGAGGCGACCTCCGCCTTCAACTCATCAAAGTTGCCACTGACTAGGAATTCATATTCGGTGTTCTGGTTGAACAGTCGCAAGCGCTCATCCATCACGCGCAGCAGATTGCCGCTGGAATCGCGCGTCGAATAAGAGGCAACACCCTCGGAATCGCGGGGCGTGCCTTCAGGAACGGGCTCTAACTGCTGATCGAGAAGTGATGGCGAGGCGAGCAATCTCAGGCCTTCACCAGGGCCGTTCACCTGCCAATACCAACCAGACAAGGGAAGCGCAAAACGCGCATCGGCCACCGGACCTTGCAGCTTGATCTGGCCCTCATTGCTCAAGGCCACGTTGGCCAGAATGCCATCAAGTGCCGCCTTCAGGCGCAGATCGAAATTGCGCTCAAGCGCCTGCTGGAAAATTGCATTGAGCAAGAGGGAGGCACTGACCAGCAGCACGATGGCAATGGCAGTTGAAGAAGCGAGAAGACGAAAGGCGAGTGAGTTAACCCGCATTTCCAGGCTCAGAGATGCTGTAACCCATGCCCCTGATGGTGTGGAGAACATCAACACCCAGTTTCTTACGCAGGCGGCCCACGAAAACTTCCACCGTGTTGGAGTCGCGATCAAAATCCTGGTCGTACAAATGTTCGACCAGTTCAGTGCGCGAGACGACTTTGCCCGAATGATGCATCAGATATTCAAGCAGGCGGAATTCAAGCGACGTCAATTTGATGGCCTTGCCGTCCACCGTCACTTTTGTGTTGGCGGTATCAAGCTCAACGGGACCACAAGTCAACAGGCTTGAGGCATGGCCGGCAGCACGGCGTACGAGGGCGCGCACACGGGCCAGAATTTCTTCCATGTGGAAAGGCTTTGTCACATAGTCATCAGCGCCGGCGTCAAAGCCCGCCACCTTGTCGCTCCAGCGGTCACGGGCTGTGAGGATCAGCACGGGCGTCTTTTTCCCGGCGCGGCGCCATTTTTCAAGAACGCTCACGCCATCAAGAACCGGAAGGCCGAGATCGAGGATGATGGCATCATAGGGTTCGGTGTCGCCCAGAAAATGGCCCTCTTCACCATCCATGGCCTTGTCGACCACATAGCCGGCCTCGCCCAGGGCGGTGACCAGCTGACGGTTCAGATCAACATCATCTTCAATAACAAGCAAACGCATTCAGGCTCTCCCAAGACATGGCGGCCTGTCGTTCTAGGTGATTGACCCAGTCGTTGCATCGACCATCACTTGAAGCACGCTTCCGCCCACCTTTAAAGTGACAGCATAAATGCCCGAGGGCAAGAGCCTAACGCTCAACACGGTTGATCCGGGATTGGCAGACTTGGCGATCATCGCGGCTTCGGCCTGATGAATAGGATAGGCCGTGCTTCCAGCCGCCA
>JBDSTO010000142.1:0-5202 GCA_039928255.1 Aestuariivirga sp.
GCGCGAATGGCTTCGCGCACGGTCATTTGAACCATTTCGGTGCCGGCTGGGATTTCAGGGTCTGCCAACTCAGGAGCGGAAACAACCCCTCCGGCGCTATGGTTCGCAAGCTCACCCTCCCCGGCGAGCGGGGAGGATGAAGTGAGAGCACTAACTTTCTCTTCCCCCCTTGCGGGGGAAGTGGCCGGAACGGCGGATGGGGGGGCCTTCGCCACAGATGCTTCGCCAATGACCGCAATCGGGCTATTCACCTTCACACCTTCAGTACCCTCTGGAACCAGGATTTCAGTGAGTGCACCTTCGTCAATGGCTTCCACTTCCATCGTGGCTTTGTCGGTCTCGATCTCGGCCAGAACATCGCCGGATTTAACCTGATCTCCGACTTTCTTGAGCCACTTGGAAAGCTTGCCTTCTTCCATGGTGGGAGAAAGCGCAGGCATGAGGATGGTTGGCATTGGGTTCTCTCCTCAGGCGACTTTGTAAATATCGGTGTAGAGTTCGGATGGATCAGGCTCCGCGTCATTGCTGGCAAAATCCGCCGCCGCTGTCACAATCTCACGAATATCTGCATCCATCTTTTTCAAATCATCTTCGCTGGCGCGATTGGCTTTGAGCAGACGAGCCTTCACCTGTTCGATGGGGTCGTGCTCCTCGCGCATTTTCTGTACTTCTTCCTTGCTGCGATATTTGGCAGGATCAGACATCGAATGGCCACGATAGCGATAGGTCAACATTTCCAGAATATAGGGGCCCTCGCCTGAACGGCAATGCTCAACGGCACGATCAGCCGCTTCCTTCACTGCCCGAACATCCATGCCATCCACCTGTTCAGCGGGAATGCCAAAGGCCTCGCCGCGCGCACCGAGATGTTCTGCGGCAGCGGTTGACCTTGTTGACGCCGTGCCCATGGCATAGCGGTTGTTCTCAATCACAAACACCACTGGCAATTTCCAGATCGCCGCCATGTTGAAGGTCTCATAGACCTGGCCCTGGTTGGCAGCGCCGTCACCAAAATAGGTGAAGGAGACATTCTGGTTGCCGCGATACTTGTTGGCAAAGGCAAGCCCTGCCCCCAATGGAACCTGAGCTGCAACGATTCCATGTCCGCCGTAAAAATTCTTCTCGCGGCTGAACATGTGCATCGAGCCGCCCTTGCCTTTTGAAAGCCCGCCGACTCGTCCGGTCAATTCCGCCATGACGCCCTTGGGGTCCATGCCGCAGGCCAGCATGTGGCCGTGATCGCGATAAGAGGTGATGACTTGGTCGCCCTCGATCGCCGCCATTTGCAGGCCGACAACAACGGCTTCCTGGCCGATATAAAGATGGCAGAAGCCGCCAATCACGCCCATGCCGTAAAGCTGGCCGGCCTTTTCTTCAAAGCGCCGGATCAACAGCATGTCGTAATAGGCCTTCAGCTCTTCTTCAGCCGCCAGACCATTGTTTTTCAAATCGGCTTTTTTGCTGGGCTTGTCGCCCTTCTTCGCCAGATAGGCTGACTTCACTGCCATGTGCCTCGTCCCTCTGTTTGGTGCCTCTCATCTAGCACTAAACACATGGCATGGCTCGGAAAAACAACGATTAACCGAAATTCGGTTTATCGCTCGGAAAAGCCAAGGAATAAAGCCGCTATTGCGGAAGATTGACGATAAGCTCGGTGGGTTTGGCCATTGAAAGGGCGCGTCTTGCCAGTTCATCTGCAAGATCTGGGTCAACGCTCTCGGGGCGAAGTTGCACAACGCGCTCCTCGAATGTCTGGCGGGCAGTGCGGACCTTCGCGAGCTCCGTTTCCAGCGTAATTTTCTGTGTCATCAGCTTGTCGCGAAAGGCCATCCCGCGCGAACCTTCAAGCGCGTACCAACCAAAATATCCAAGCAGGGCCAGACAACCTATGCTCACCAGAAAATCGAATCTGCCAAGGCGAAAATTTTGCATGTCCGTTCTTGCGCCAAAGCCGGTTAACTCAAAGTTTATGGCTTGCCCTTGATTTTTGGACCAATCGCGCCGATTTAAGGGTGAGGAACCCAAAATGTTATCAAGCAGCCGTTTTCTCGTCGCCATCCACGTCCTCAGCATGCTCGCCCACAAATCAAAAGCGGGGCCTGTGTGCTCGACGGTCATTGCCCAAAGCGTCAATACCAACCCGGTTGTCATCCGGCGTTTGATGTCACAGCTGGAAAAGGCGAATCTGGTGACGTCAGTTGCTGGCCGCTCGGGCGGTTTCCTTTTGAACCGCAACTCCTGTGAGATGACGCTGGCCGACATCTATGCAGCCGTTGAGGACGATGCAGTTTTCCGCATGCACAAGATCGGCCCTGACGCTGATTGTCCGTTTGCCGCCCAGCTGGGCAAAGTTTTGGCACCTAAACTCAAGTCTGCTGAACAGGCGATGACGGCATCGCTTCATATGACCAAACTCAGCGACGTGGCGTTGGCCATAAGCTGATTACCGCGTTAGCTGACAATTAGCTGACAATTTGAATCGCTGATTGTCAGACAAATTTTGCAAAACACCAATGGTGATAGCGCAGATGTATTCCATTTGCGCCTCACCAATTTGGACCAAGTTCAGCACAAACAACGGACATTTGCCCAAATGTCCCCCATTGTCTGACCTCCTCATTGCAGGCCCTGGAACTGGTTGAGCCAAATTAGGATTTGCCCCCTTCTGGCTCTTCACGCTCCAGGGCTTGATTATTTTGTCGCTATTGAACCATAGGTGGGAAATGCATCTGCGTTTCGGAAAACCAGGAATAGCTTTGCTCGTCGGCCTCCTTCTTGCCGCGGGCAGCCGTGTGGCCATCGCTGATGACAACAAGGATCACCACGGCAGTGACCATGATCATTCGACTTCGTCAGACAGCGGAAATTCTGATAACGGCGGAAAACCGGCAGGCGGCGACAACTCCGGGGGCAAGCACAACAACGACGACGAGCAATCCCAAGTTTCCCAAACCAACCCCGAGTCTAATGCACACGAGGCAGATGAAACTCCTGAAAGGGAACAGGAAGAAGCTCGTCAGGCAGTCGCCAGCGGCAAAGCAGCGCCCCTGACATCGCTATTGCGAAAATTGAGGTCAGATTATCCAGGTCAGGTTCTTGATGTGTCGCTCGCGCAACATTTCTCGAGATTGGTGTTTGTCGTTAAATATATCGACAAGACGGGGCTGGTGAAAGTTGTCTCCCTCGATGCTGTGACGCTCGAGGACGATTGATGAGGCAACAATGCGCATCCTAATTGCTGAAGACGAGCCATTCGTTGCGAGCAGTATCGCATCATCATTGCAGGCGGTAGGTTACATTGTCGATGTCGTGCACGATGGCGAAGAGGCATGGTTTCGGGGATCAACCGAAAACTATGCCGCCGTCATTCTCGATCTGGGCCTGCCGAAACTCGATGGCATCAGCATATTGAAACGATGGCGGTCAGAAGGAATCCAAACTCCGGTCCTCGTTGTCTCAGCGCGCGGCACCTGGGCCGAGCGCGTTGATGGCATCGACAGCGGGGCCGATGATTATCTCCCCAAACCTTATCAGATGCAGGAAGTTGTAGCCCGGCTCCGCGCCCTCCTGCGTCGCGCCGGAGGTCATTCCCAATCTATCCTCACGGCTGGCAAAGTCGAAGTTGACCTCAAATCGCGCATCGTCTCGGTAGGTGGAGCGATGATACAGTTGACCCCACTGGAATTCCGGTTGGTGCACCATCTGGTCAACAGCAAAGACCGTGTAGTAAGCCAAGTCGAACTTGCAGACGCACTTTATGAGCATGACCATGATCGCGACGCCAACGCCATTGAGGCCCTGATCAGCCGATTGCGCAGAAAACTGGGAGCGGGAGTGATCGAAAACAAACGCGGCTTTGGCTATCGCATCGCCAACTTGACACCGTGATCACGCGAAATTCTCTCCGCCTCAGGTTATTGTTGGGGGCGAGTCTTGCCTTGGGCCTCACCCTGATGATCGCGGGCGCCAGCCTCTATCTTCTCTTCCAGCGTTATGTCGAACAGGTTGCCTCTCAGCAACTGCAGAACCATTTCGTGCAATTGGCTGCCGATATTTCAATTGATAGCCAGGGCAAAGTGCAATCTAGATCATCGCTCAGCGATCCTCGTTTTCAAAAGCCTTATGGTGGTCTTTATTGGCAGATCAACGAAGAGAACGCAGCGCCACTGCGCTCGCGCTCCTTGTGGGATTTTAGTCTCGCAAAATCTACCCTGCCCGATGGCACCGTTCACATTATCGATGGGCCCGAAGCGAGCCATCTCTTTGCGCTCGAAAAACACATCATCGTGCAAGACAAGACGAAGATGCCCTGCCCGCTGGATGTGACCATCGCCATTGACCGGGCCGAACTTGAACATACGCTTGGTGATTTTGGCGAAGAGCTGGCAATTGGCCTTGCCCTGCTTTTTGCGACCCTGCTCGCAAGCTCACTGATCCAAACGGCGATCGGTCTTGGCCCGCTTCAGGTTCTGCGCAGAGGTGTAGAATCGATCATGGCAGGAAAGGCAACGAGGCTCGAAGGGCCTTATCCCAGTGAGGTAAAACCGCTGGCGCAGGAATTGAACGCCCTGATTCAGGCGCGCGAGGGTGAACTCGAACGTGCACGGCTGCGGGCAGGCAATCTGGCCCATGGCTTAAAAACACCCCTCACCGTGATGAGTGCTGCAGCAGACCAATTGGTGGCCAAAGGCCAAACCAGAATCGCCCATGAAATTCGTGATGGCGCCGAGCAGATGCGACATCTGGTGGAGCGTGAGCTGGCGCGCGCGCGCATGGCAAGTGGCCAGGCTGTGCAATTGACAAAGGTTGCGCCCATCGTGGCGCGCATGGTGAATGCGCTGAAACATACAACCGACAATCCCGCGCTGGTCTGGCATTCCGAAATTCCGCCCGCGTCTGAATTTCCGATGGAGGCGGGCGATCTCCTTGAGCTTGTCGGAAACCTTTTGGACAATGCCCGCAAATGGGCCAGAAGCCGGATATTGATCGTGTTCAAAAATGGCACGCTGACCATCGAAGACGATGGCCTAGGTGTGCCCGATAATAAATTGCAGGCCATTCAAAAACGCGGCGTGAGGCTCGATGAAAATGTCGCAGGCTCAGGTCTGGGGTTGGGGATCGTCCGCGACCTGTGCGAAACCTATGGCCTTGACCTCACAATAAAACGCTCAAGCCTTGGGGGCTTGAGCGTTTCAGTGTCGC
>JBDSTO010000143.1:0-2605 GCA_039928255.1 Aestuariivirga sp.
TAAGTTCCATGACAGCAGGCACTGTGCGATGGATGGCCGACGAATACATCGGCAATTCCTTCATTTGCTTATATGCCGCTTCAACCAGCCGCTCCTCGCTGAACCCGAGCGAGACACAATAAAAGCACGAAACGGATTCGATATAGTCTTTGCCATTTTCATCATAAATGAAAATGCCTTTGCCTTTGCTGAACACCAGCGGACGCTCTGTTTTCAGCCGCTTTAGATCACTGAAACCCAGCATGAGCGCGTCGTTGCTGTAGTTGCTTTTTTTGATTTCAATGTTCACAGGTGAACTCCCGGTTCGTGAATGCCGCAGCATATTCTCATAGGGATCGGAGTCAATGTAGCCAAGATGGAGTTGATGTTGGCACCACACGAAAACACGTGGGCTTCGCTCTTGACTCATTTGCAACCTTGCGCCCATTCTCGCGGACACCGCAGGAACCTTTCAGATGGCCGCCACACAATCTTTGGACGCGCATGGCGCAATTGAAAAGCCCGCAACATTCCCAAGTCTGGCAGGGCGCAGCGTTTTTATCAGCGGTGGTGGTAGTGGCATTGGTGAAAGCCTCGTTGAACATTTCGCGTTGCAAGGCGCCAAAGTCTGCTTTGTCGATATCGCAGAAGATGCCTCGCGTGCTGTTGTTGATCGCCTGAAAAAGAAATCGGCCCACACACCGCATTTCATCAAATGTGACCTTCGCGACATCGAAGCCTTGCGGACAGCCATCGCAGAGGCGGGGCAACGTCATGGACCGTTGCGCGTGCTGGTGAACAATGCGGGCAACGATGATCGCCATACAACAGAAAGCGTCACCGTTGATTATTGGGACAACCGCATGCAGATCAATCTGCGCCATCAGTTTTTTGCAGCCCAGGCGGCACGAAGCCAGATGCGTGATGCCGGTGGGGGTTCCATCATCAATTTTGGATCGATTACCTGGATGGTGGGTGACCCTGATTGCCCAGCATATGTAACCGCGAAGGCAGCCATCGGAGGCCTCACGCGCGCTTTGGCCCGCGAATTGGGCCCTGAGAAAATTCGCGTCAATTGCGTTTTGCCGGGTTGGGTGATGACGGATCGTCAGGTCAAGCTCTGGCTTAATGAGGCTGGTGAAAAGCAAATCAAGGATCGCCAGTGTCTTAGCGAAAAGCTCTACGCTGCCGATATTGCCCGCATGGTGCTGTTCCTCGCCGCCGATGACAGCCGCATGTGCACATCGCAAAACTACATCGTGGACGGCGGTTGGGTTTAATCAAGAATAAGAAAGCCAATAAGGAGAGAAGCAATGACACTGAAAATGAATAGACGTAAAGCCTTGGGGCTTGCCCTTGCAGCCCCTGCATTCCTGCGCGCAACATCTGCCTTTGCCGCAAAACAACTCCGCGTCATGGCCTGGGACGGCTATGCAGATGATGATTGGGTGAAGGAATTTCAGGAACAAACGGGCGCCACGGCGAACGTTGTATTCATCGGAACTGATGATGAAATCTGGGCCAAGATGAAGGGCAGTGATGGCAAGGATTTTGATGTCTTCGCTGTCAATACCGCCCAGTTGCAGCGTTACATTGATGGCGGACTTACAACACCGCTTGATCTGTCAAAAATTCCCAATCAAAAATCCGTATTGCCACGCTTTCAGGATTTGACAAAAGTCAAAGGTGTGATGCGCGATGGCAAGGTTCATTCGGTGCCCTTCTGTTTTGACTCAATTGGCATCATCTATGACAAGGGCAAAGTGAACCCCGCACCGGACAGTTTCGAGACGTTCTGGGATCCCAAATACAAGGGCAAAATACTTGCCTATGATAATGGCGAGCACAATTTCTCCTTCACCGCTTTGACGCTTGGCATCGAGGACCCGTTCCACCTCACGCCCGATCAAATGGCGAAGATCAAGGACAAGCTTATTGCATTGAAAGGCAATGTGCTCAGCTTCTACACAACGCCCGATGAAGCGTTGCAACTCTTCAAGAGCAACGACATTTCACTCATTTGGGCCAATTATGGTCAACAGCAGGTCAAGGCCATGAAGGATGCAGGGGCCAACATCGGCTATGTCAATCCGAAAGAAGGTGCATTGGCCTGGCTCGATACCTGGGCCATGACCAGCGGTGTGCAGGACAAGGATTTGGCCTCCGCATGGATCAACTTCCTGCTGCAAAAGAAGATCGGCGAGCAATTGTCCCAGCGCACTGGCTTTGGCAATTCGGTCGTAGAATCTGGCAGTGCGGGAGCCAACGACAAGCTGGTCTGGCTTGAAACAGTTGAAGACGCGACCAAACGATCTGACATGTGGAACGAGATCAAGGCTCAGCCCTGATCTTGATGTGTGACTGCGCAGTCCGGCTCTCTAGGGGCCGGACTGCCATTTTCAGCGCATAAGCCATGTTGTTTATCGGAACTTCCCGTAAAAGTTTTTGGCCGCGCTTGTTGGCAGGCTTCAGCTATGGGGTGCCTCTCGTCTTTATCGTGTTGCCGTTTGCAAGTTTCCTTGCCTACGGCTTTTTTCGCCTTGATAACGGTGATGTCAGTCATGTGCCGAGCCTGGCAAATTACACTCGCTTTTTTACCGATACGATTTTTGTTCCCGTCCTCTGG
>JBDSTO010000144.1:0-2793 GCA_039928255.1 Aestuariivirga sp.
AGCATTCCAACATGGAACAATTATCAGCCGATACGTTGTTCTGGGAGAGGCTTCAGGCTGTCCGTTCGCCAGTCAATCGTTTGGAAGTTGTGACGGCTGCAGGCGAGTTCATTTTTATTGATGTGAAACCCGGCAAGACGCCTTGGCGCGGCGGGGAAGCATTGCAATATGTGTGCAAGCTTTCCAAGCCCGTTGCTGAGCCGAAACCCGCGCTGGAGGCACCAAGGCCCGAAGCGGCATTGCCACGGGTTGAATCTCCGTCTGTTGCCAAGCTTCACAACAATGACGGTGCGGGTGAAGAACTGAAATCAATTCTAGACATTGCATCAGACGGCATCATCACGCTTGATGTTGAGGGCAATATCCTGACTTTTTCTGCTGGCGCAGAAGCGATTTTTGGCTATCGGATCGCTGAGGTTTTAAACAAGCCCTTGAGCAGCTTGATGAACGCGGAAAGTGCACTGGATCTTGCCAATTATCTGGCCGGCCTTGAGGGACCGGGGCTTGGCAATGTGTTCAATCACGGCCGCGACATGAACGCAGTTGTAAAGCAAGGCGGCACCATTCCGCTTTTCATGACTGTGGGAAAACTACAGTCGGCGAGATCCAAGGCCGCTTTCTGTGCCGTGGTGCGCGATCTTTCCCCATGGAAAAAGCGCGAGAAGGAATTGCAGGAAGCGAAATCGCGTGCGGAAACCGCGAGCCATCAGAAGTCTGAATTTCTGGCACATATCTCGCATGAAATCAGAACGCCGCTCAATGCCATTTTGGGCTTTTCCGACATGATGAGAAGCAGCCAGTTCGGCGAGATCAAGAATGATCGCTATCGCGGCTATGTGAATGACATCCACACCAGCGGCACGCATCTTCTTAATCTGGTCAATGACCTGCTTGATCTTTCCAAAGTTGAAGCGGGCAAGCTGGAGCTGAACTTTACAGCCGTGGCGATTTCCGATGTGGTGGAACACGCCAGCAACATTCTTCATGAGCAGGCAACCCGGGCGAGGGTGGTAGTGCGGAAATCCTTGCCCACAAATTTGCCACGGATCGTTGCTGATCTCCGCGCCATGCGTCAGATCATCATTAACCTTCTATCCAATGCCATCAAATTCACCGACCCAGGCGGCCAGGTCATCATTTCGGCGGAAGTGTCGCCCCAGGGCGAATTGGCCTTGCGCATGAAAGATACTGGCATCGGCATGAATGCGGATCAGGTGCGCGATGCCTTGGTGCCTTTCAAACGTGTGGAAACAACAGGCCGGGACCGGCAGGGCACGGGCCTGGGCCTGCCCTTGACCAAAGCATTGGTTGAGGCGAACCGCGCGAAATTCGGCATTTCTTCCGAGCCGGGCCAGGGCACTCTGGCTGAAATCATTTTCCCGACGACACGCGTTCTTGCTGAATAGATTTAAGCGAAAGCCAATTCTGATTGCTGGTGGCCTTTTGGTGCTATTGGCTGTCGTCGGCATTGCGCTGCCCGGACTGTTGTCTCAGCGGTTTACCGCGAGGCTCGAAAGCGTATCCGGCCTCAGCTTTACGAACGAATCTGTTCATTTTGAATTTTCGCCGCCTGGGCTGGCGTTGGATCAAGCCAAACTCAGCAACAAGGCTGGCCAGATTTTGCTAGAGGCCGAGACACTGCATGTACCCCTGTCAGCACTGTGGAGCGGTACCGGTGCTCCCATCGCATTTGAGAATGGTGCCCTGCATGGCTACGGCACTGATGGGCGCGAACATTTCACCGTGAACAAGATCTACGGGTCAAACACCTTGAACAACGACGGGTCATTTGGCGCGTCGGGCACAGCCGATGTCGGCAATGTGCATGTCATCGCGGAAGCTTCGCTGGCCTCGCTCGCCCGCGCGTTGAGTGAAGGGTCGCCCGTTGATTTCAATCTCAGCTCAAAAACAGTCAAGGCTGGTTACTCAGGCCGGTTGAAACTGAAGGACGGGTTTGATCTTGCAGGCACCATGAATCTTGAAACGCCCGATGTTCTTTCCTTCTTCACAGCACTCGGTGCGAATGTGCCAATCATCCAACAGGCCTGGCCACTTGATTTTACGGCGGCAGTACAAACCAACGATGACGGGCTTTCATTCAGCAATATTGCCGGAAAGCTTGGCGGGATGCATGGGCTTGGCAACGCAGTCTATTCAGCGCCGGGTGGAAAACCGACACTCAAACTTGACCTTGGTATGGACGTGATCGACTTGAGCCTTTTTGGATTAGGTGCCCCATCGCCCGAGGGCGCATGGCGCGAAAAATCCTATGATCTTGCGGGGTTGGATTCACTTGACGCCATCTGGCACATTTCCAGCAATGGCTTGCGCTTTGGCCAAACCGAAGTGGGA
The DNA here is from genome assembly GCA_039928255.1 of Aestuariivirga sp. GTDB lineage: Bacteria > Pseudomonadota > Alphaproteobacteria > Rhizobiales > Aestuariivirgaceae > Aestuariivirga. Next base: position 2,353 of record JBDSTO010000144.1, read on the forward strand.
GCTGGCGAATTTGATGGCAGCCTCAAAGACCGCATTCTGGAAGCTGGCTATATCACCAAAGATGCACAAGTTTTCAGCGCCCATTTCAGTTTGGACAACCAAGGTTTTCAACCTGCGTTTGAAGCCACGTTCACTGCGGCAGAGCTTGATGGAAAAACAGCGCTCCAAAGCTTGACCGGTTTTGACTGGCTTTCGGGGAAAGCTGCAATCTCAGGAAAATTCGTAGCTTCTGGCCAAACTCCTGCGGCGATGATTTCAAACCTTTCGGGCAGCCTAAATGTGAAACTGGCCCAAGCCCAAATTTTGGGCCTTGAAGCCTCAAGCCTTTTGCGCGCGGCCCTCACCGAACCCGTTGAGGGCTGGAACGGTGGCGTAACCGAAAAGATCGAAGGTCAGGCCAATTTGAACTTCAACGATGGAATTGGGTCAATCCAGCAAGGA
>JBDSTO010000145.1:0-3966 GCA_039928255.1 Aestuariivirga sp.
CGGCCATTGATGGTGAGTGTGAAGACTTCCTCGGGCACGCGAAGTCCGTTTGATATGTTGCCTTTGAGAAATTTCTTGGGCGGCAGGATTTTTCCGCGCGCAGTGCCGGACATGTCAGCCACAAGACATTCCACCTCACTGATCCTGTTTTCGGCGAGATAGTTTTCAAACTTGGATTGGCTCATGACACATCGGATGTTGTTGACGATTAGGGCAGTGTAGCCTGCCTTGTTGACGCAAAGGAAGGGGGGCAGCTATCAAGGGCCATGTCGCAATCAAACTTCATGCCGACCTATTACCAGGCCAGCGCCAATCGTGTCATTTCCACCCAAGCCTTGGAGGGTGATGTTACCGCCGATGTCTGCGTGATCGGGGCAGGCTATACGGGACTTTCTGCAGCGCTGGAATTGTCGGCCTCTGGATACAAGGTCGTGGTTCTGGAGAGTGAAACCATTGGTTTTGGGGCCTCGGGCCGCAATGGCGGGCAGGTCTGCACAGGGTTTTCGCCGGGCCAAGGCCCGCTGAATTCGCAATTGGGCAAGGTTGATGCAAAGCGCTGTTTTGACATGGCGGAAGAGGCAAAGACGCTGATCACCGATCGCATGGCTTTGCATAAAATTAAATGCGATTTGCAGTGGGGATATTTGCACTGCATTCCAAAGCCGAAGCATATGGCGCATTTGAAGGAATGGGCCGAGGATTATGAAGCGCTTGGATATGGCGGCAATTCCCTGCTCTCCAAGGATGAGCTTTCGGAAAAGCTTGGAACCAATATCTATCACGGGGCTTTGCGCGAATCTCATGCGGGGCATTTGCACCCGCTGAATTATTGCCTGGGTCTTGCTGCCGCCGCGATCAAGGCCGGGGCTGTCATCCATGAGCATTCACCCGTCATTGAAGTTGATACGGGGGCCAAGCCCTTTGCGCGCACGGCGAAGGCTAAGGTTTCAGCGAAGTTCATGGTGATTGCGGGCAACGCCTATCTCGGGAGCCTGGTCAAACCGATCTATGGCCATGTGATGCCGGTGGGGAGTTATATTATCTCCACGGAGCCTTTGGGCGAGGCCCGCGCCAAAAGCCTGATTAGTGACAATGAGGCGGTGGCAGATACCAATTTCATCCTCGACTATTATCGACGCTCGGCCGATCACCGCCTGCTGTTTGGGGGCCGCGCCAATTATTCGACGTTGGCCCCAGCCGATCTTGCAAGCTACATGCGCCCGCGCATGACAAAGGTGTTCCCGCAGCTTGGCGATGTGAAGATTGATTTTGCGTGGGGCGGGTTTATCGCGATTACTTCAAACCGCCTGCCCGATTGTGGCAGGCTTTCGCCCACGGTCTATTACGCGCATGGATATTCCGGCCAAGGCGTGGCGCTGGCGGGGCTTTACGGAAAACTGATGGCCGAGGCCATTCGCGGCACGGCGGAGCGTTTTGATCTTCTGGCGCGGGTGAAACACCTGCCCTTCCCCGGCGGTGTTTTGCGCACACCCTTGCTGGTTGCGGCGATGACCTATTTCAAATTGCGCGATGCGCTGCGTTAAGAATAGTAATTTAATCCTTGACAATATATTCCTATTGCCCTATATGGGGTGAGAAAGGATTGGTGTTGTGGTTAGGGTTTTAGATTGGATATTGTTTACGGTGCGCGCGTTCACGGGGTGGGTGGATGCGGTTTCCCGCGTTATTGCCAGGAATGTGTTGGCGTCATGCGCCCCCTCATCCGGCGCTGCGCGCCACCTTCTCCCTCGAGGGGAGAAGGCTAGGTTGCCAAAATTATTCCGTCATCACGTGGCCGCGCGCACCTTTTTGATACGCACGCAGGCAGAGATATTCGGTCACCAACGAAGAAGCCGCGAGCGAAGTGATTTCGGCATGATCGTAGGGCGGCGAGACTTCGACCACGTCCATGCCGATGAAGTTGATCTTGGTGAGTTTGCGGATGATGGAGGCTGCCTGATGATAGGTGAGGCCGCCTGGAATAGGCGTTCCCGTGCCCGGCGCTACCGATGGGTCGAGGCAGTCAATGTCAAATGTCAAATAGGCTTTCTGCGTGCCCACTTTCTTTTCAACAATGCTGGCAATTTCAGCCGCCGATTTTTCGTGCACTTCATCGGCATAGATGAGGCGGAAGCCCATGGTCGTCTCGCCCGCAAAGGTGGTGCGAAGACCGATCTGCACGGATTTATGGGGGTCGATCAGCCCCTCTTTCACGGCGTGTCCAAACATGGTGCCGTGGTCGATGCGCCCGCCGCTGTCGATTTCAACGTCGCGGTGGGCATCGAAGTGAACCAGCGCCAGCGGCCCGTGTTTTTTGGCATGGGCTTTCAGCAGCGGATAGGACACATAGTGATCACCGCCCAGCGATACGACTTCCACGCCCTGATTGATGATTTCGGCGGCATGGCTTTCCAGAGTCTGCGGGAAATTTTCCTTGCGACCCCAGTCAAAAAAACAGTCGCCATAGTCAACCACGGCCAGCGTATCAAAGGGGTCGAAGTTCCAGGGCCAGACCGTGCCCCAGGCATTTTCAGCAGACGCGCGCCTGATGCCTTCCGGCCCCATGCGCGTGCCCGAGCGATGGGATACGGCTTGATCAAAAGGAACCCCGGTGATGGCAACGTCCACGCCTTTCAGGTCACGCGTATATTTGCGGCGCATGAATGAAAGTGCGCCAGCGTAAGTGGCTTCCCAGCGGGTGCCTTTGAGGTTTTCACGGCGAAAAGCTTCGTCGCCCGGAATGTAGCCGAGCTTGTCAATTTCGAGGGCCATTGTGTTTACTCCGTCAGCAGCAATGCGTCATGTGGGTTGAAGTGGACCCACAATTTCTGGCCGCGCTCCACCCCTGCCCCGCCGGTGCGCGAGTTATTCTGCACGTTGATCTCAAGTTCCTTGCCGTCGGCAATATCGGCCACGATGTGGCTGGTGTCGCCGTAATAGGCAACGTCACGGATGGTGGCTTTGGTTTTCACAAGGTTCAGGCCCTTGGGCTCCTTGTCTGACAGTTTGAGCTTTTCGGGGCGCACTGCGATCGTCGCATTGGGGCCGCACGCCTTGTCACTTAGCATATCGAATTTGCCAACACCCTGGGCCTGGCAAGATTTGATTTTGCCCTTCTGCTTGGTGATGCTGGCATCAATCAAATTCACCTTGCCGATAAAATCTGCCACAAACCGGTTGCGCGGCTGCTCATAGAGTTCAGCGGGTGTTGCGATCTGGGCGACCGCACCCTTGTCCATTACGGCAATGCGACTGGCCATGGACAAGGCTTCATCCTGGTCATGGGTGACGATGATGAAGGTGATGCCTACCGTTTCCTGAAGTCTCGTGAGTTCCATGCGCATGTCATCACGCAGCTTGGCATCGAGTGCAGAAAGCGGCTCATCGAGCAGCAAAACCTTGGGGCGCTTGACCAGTGCACGAGCGAGAGCCACGCGCTGACGCTGGCCACCTGACATTTGATCGGGCTTGCGTGTTGCGAGATGCGGAAGCTTCACCATCTCGAGAGCTTCGGCCACACGGGTTTTGATTTCTGCGTCGGCGACGCCTGTAACCTTGAGGCCATAGCCGACATTTTGTTCCACCGTCATATGCGGGAACACCGCATAAGACTGGAACACCATGTTGGTGGGGCGCTTGTTGGGTGGCGTGAAAGCCATATCCTCGCCGCCGATCATGATCTGGCCTTCAGTTGGAGCTTCAAGACCGGAGATCATGCGCAGCAAGGTGGTTTTGCCGCAGCCCGAAGGGCCCAGCAGCGCGAAGAATTCATTCTGGTCAATGTCGATCGATATATTGTCAACGGCCGTCACACCGCCGGCGAAACGTTTCGAAACATTGCGGATGGAAATAATGGGTTCAGTCATGTGGTCCTCAATGTCCGGCCTTGTTGGGCGCTTGCAGTTTCATGGCAATCATTGTTGCGGCCAGTGTGATGACAATCAGCACGGTTGATGCCGCGTTGAT
>JBDSTO010000146.1:0-5712 GCA_039928255.1 Aestuariivirga sp.
TAGGCTGATAACCGAGGCGTGACGGCATTTGGCCCATCAAGCCAGATACTTCCATTCCCGCTTGGATGAAGCGAAAAATATTATCAATCAGTAGCAGCACATCGCGGTGCTCATCGTCGCGGAAATATTCGGACATTGTCAGAGCCGCTTGCCCGACACGAAACCTAGCGCCTGGAGGCTCGTTCATCTGGCCGAACACCATCACCATATTTTTCAGAACGCCAGCTTCTTCCATGGCTTCATAGAGTTCCTGCCCTTCGCGGCTGCGCTCACCGATGCCACAAAAGATGCTTACCCCCTTCTGGCGACCGATCATGTTGTGGATCATTTCTGTCAGCAGCACAGTCTTGCCGACACCCGCACCACCGAAGAGTCCGCCTTTGCCGCCACGCTCCAGCGGAACGAGAACATCGATGACTTTTATACCCGTCTCGAAGACTTCCGACTTGGTAGAGCGTCGCGTCAACGATGGTGGGGCATTATGCACCGAACGCCATTCGACGTCGGACAATGCTGCTCCGCGGTCGATGGTGTTACCAAATACGTCAAACATGCGCGAGAGAACTGCTTTGCCCACTGGCGCCTTTAACGGCCCGCCGCTGTCCTCCACCACCATGCCGCGAGCAAGGCCGTGGGTTGGGGTCAGTGCAATTCCACGCACGTGGCGCGCATCCCGTTGTGCCAGAACTTCGATGACGATCTGCTTTTGTGCACCTGTGCGCAGTACCGTATAGATGGGCGGTAGATGCCCATCAAAGCTGATATCAACGACACTGCCGCGTACTGAAACCACCTTGCCAAGATTTGCTTCAGGCTTGAGCTTGGTTTTAATCTTGAGCTTAGGGGCGGGAACGTCAGACCTATTGATCGTGAAGATACTGGAATTTTTCGCGTTGATAACCGTGCCCTCCATCATGTGGCGATGCGATAGCAGGCACTTTTCCTCGCCGGATTGTCCTCAGCGTGAAACGTGTGGCCTGTCGTCTTAAGTTCACGACTTTATCCAGCTGCAGAATAGGGTCGGAAACTACTCAGACCGTCCAATTGGGAAAATGAGTTAAGCATGGTTATCATCTGCACCCGTTGGGCGGCTGATTTAGGCGGTGGTCGCAAATTGTCGCGGAGTCGAATTCCATAAGGCAATCACCCGAACTTCGCGGTGCGCGGGATTGTAGCTCAATATACTCAGCGATGCGGTGCTGAGCAGGAGATGTTCTGCCTCAACCAGCGGCTGTTCGATCCAGCGTGCTGCTAATGCCGACCCGAAATGACCATGAGAGAACAGTGCTACGTTGCCGTTCATCGTGCAGAGATGCGCGATCAGCCTATCAGCTCGGTCGCAGACTTGCGCAGGCAGTTCACCACCTGGGCAGCCGTCTTGAAACACATTCCATTCTGGCCGATCCTTACGAATATCCGCTGAGGTTTTACTTTCATAGTCGCCATAGTCCCACTCAGCGAGATCAGGCTCGATTTCGGCCGCCTGACTTAGTCCCACCAACGCGCATGTCCGCTTTGCGCGTTGCAGAGGGCTGTTGAACACACGACTGAATTGAATCTGCGCAATCCATGGTTCCAATGCGCGCGCCTCGGCTTCTTCATGCGAGGTGAGAGCAATGTCCGTGCTGCCGGTGTGCTGATCCGACAGCGACCACTCGGTCTGACCATGACGGATAAGATAAAGGTTCAGCGGCTTGTTCTGAACCGCGGTCACGTCTGCTCCATTGCAGGACTGTATTTGCCGTTGAGTGCGGCGTAGTTGCAATGGGCCCGGTGCGCGAGCGCCTTCTGCGCTTGCTTGACGTTTTCATCCTTGCCTTGCCATATATCCAACGCTGGTTGTTGAACCGCACGCGCAAACGAGAACACCAGTGGCCAAGGCAAACGCGATGTCGGTGCCTTAGCAATTACATTCATGGCATTGAGACGCGCAGAGGCCAGTTCCGCAGTTTGACCGCCCGATAGAAACGCTATCCCCGCGACGGCTGCTGGGACATTCCTGTAAAGGCACTTCACCGTAGCGGCTGCAACTTCTTCCACGCTCTCTTGCTTTGGGCAGCCCAATCCCGGAAGTACCATATTGGGCTTGAGGATCATGCCTTCAAGCATAACGTTTTGAGTATAGAGGTGGTTGAAGACGCTGTGCAGTGTTTCCTCGGTGACCTGATAGCAACGCTCCAGCGTATGGTCACCGTCCATTAAAACTTCCGGCTCAACGATCGGTACAATGTCGGCTTCCTGGCACAACGCAGCATAACGGGCCAGCGCCTGCGCATTGGCTTCGATGCAGCCACGGCTGGGAATGCCTTCGCCCAACGTTATGACGGCACGCCATTTGGCAAAGCGAGCGCCCATGGTGGCATATTCTTTGAGACGGTCGCGCAAGCCATCAAGGCCTTCAGTAATTTTCTCCCCGGGTCGGCCCGCCAAATCTTTTGCACCTGTATCAACTTTGATGCCGGGAATAATGCCAGCTTTGTTCAATATATCGACAAAGAGCGTGCCGGTTTTCGTTCTCTGGCGGATCGTCTCATCAAAGAGGATCGCACCGCTAATGCTGTCGCCGAGATGAGGCGTGGTAACGATCAACTCACGATAAGCGCGTCTTGCTTCCACGGTCTGCGGAATTCCCAATGCGGCGAACCGCTTGTTGCAGGTGCCGTTGCTCTCATCCATGGCGAGCAAGCCCTTGCCAGCCCCCACCAACCGGCGCGCTGTATCGATAAGATTCAGTTCAGTCATTTGGTGGCATCCCATTTCCAATTCCGGATCTCAGGCATATCCTCTCCATGCTGATCAATATAGACCTTATGTTCGACAAGCTTATCGCGAACCATCTGTTTCAGATAGGCGCCCTTGCTACCCAGATGGGCTACGCGGTCCACGACGTCTTGCACCAGATGGAAGCGGTCCAAATCGTTCTGTACCCGCATATCGAAAGCGGTGGTGACCGTGCCTTCTTCCTTATACCCACGCACATGAAGGTTATGATTGGCGCGGCGATAGGTCAGCCGGTGAACCAACCAAGGATAACCATGGAAGCCGAAGACGATGGGCTTGTCCTTTGTGAACAAGGAATCATATTCCGCCTCCGAGAGGCCATGGGGATGCTCACTTGCGGGCTGCAGCCTCATCAGATCGACGACATTGATTACCCGAACCTTCAATTCGGGCAGATGCTCGCGAAGTATTGATACAGCGGCCAAGATCTCCAGCGTCGGCGTATCGCCGCAACAGGCCATCACCACATCCGGTTCGCCATCCTGATCATTGCTAGCCCATTGCCAGATGCCCAGTCCCTGCGTGCAATGCACAATGGCTTGGTCTATCGTCAGCCATTGCGGCAGCGCGTGTTTGCCGGCGACGACGACGTTGACGTAATGTCGGCTGCGCAGGCAGTGATCGAAGGTCGATAACAGGCAGTTGGCATCGGGCGGCAAATAGACACGAACGATGTCGGCCTTTTTGTTGACCACATGGTCGAGGAATCCTGGATCCTGATGAGTGAAGCCGTTGTGGTCCTGCTGCCAAACGTGTGAAGCGAGCAGGTAGTTCAGCGAGGATATCGGCCGACGCCAAGGCAGCTCTTTGGTTACCTTCAGCCATTTGGCATGCTGGCTGAACATCGAATCGACGATGCGGATGAAAGCTTCATAGCTGTTGAACAGCCCGTGCCGTCCGGTCAGCAGATAGCCTTCCAGCCAGCCCTCGCACTGATGCTCGCTCAGCATCGAGTCGAGCACGCGACCAGTGGGCGCGAGGAACTCGTCATTATCGACGGTGGTCGCATCCCACTGCCTGTTGGTGGCCTTGAAGACGGCGCCAAGCAGATTCGACAACGTCTCGTCCGGCCCAAAAATGCGGAAGTTGTTGCGGTTCAGTTTAACGATGTCCTTGAAAAACTCCCCCAGCACGAGGGTGTCTTGCGCGTCGACAGCACCCGGGGAAGGCACGTGCACCGCATGCACGCGGTAATCTGGCATGCGCAAATCGTGAAGCAAAATTCCGCCATTGGCGTGGGGATTAGCACCCATGCGCAGGTTGCCTTTCGGTGCAAGTTCAGCCAGTACGGCGATCAGCTGTCCGCTCTCGTCAAACAACTCCTCAGGTTTGTAACTTTTCATCCAGCTTTCAAGCTGTGCGAGATGCTCGGGATGTTTGGTATCGACCAGCAGCGGCACTTGGTGCGAACGGAACGTTCCCTCGACTTGAAGTCCATCGACAACCTTCGGTCCCGTCCAGCCTTTGGGTGATTTGAGCACGATCATCGGCCAACGCGGGCGCGTGGCATCCTTATTGGCTCGCGCGGAAGTTTGAAACCGTTTGATGTCGGCGATGGCCTTCTCCATGGCTGTGGCCATCAACTCGTGCATCGTCGCCGGATCGTCGCCATCGACGTAATAGGGAGCCCAGCCGCATCCCCTCAAAAACTGATCGAGTTCTTCATGCGCGATGCGCGCCAGCAGCGTCGGATTGCTGATCTTATATCCGTTCAGATGCAGGATTGGCAGCACCGCGCCATCAGTTATCGGATCAAGAAACTTGTTGGATTGCCACGCCGTCGCCAGTGGGCCCGTCTCCGCCTCGCCATCACCGATGACGCAGGCGACGATCAAGTCTGGGTTGTCAAACGCAGCGCCAAAGGCATGACTGAGCGAATAGCCAAGTTCGCCGCCTTCGTGGATTGACCCCGGTGTCGTGGGTGCGACATGACTTGAAATCCCACCCGGAAACGAGAATTGCTTAAACAACTTCTTGAGTCCGGCTTCATCTTGAGTGACGTTCGGATAAACTTCAGTCCAAGTGCCTTCAAGGTACACATTGCCCACAATCGCAGGCCCGCCATGGCCAGGACCAGCGATATAAATCATGTCCAGATCATATTTCTTGATAACGCGGTTCAAATGAACATAGATGAAATTCTGCCCCGGCGTCGTTCCCCAGTGACTGACGACAAGCGGCTTAACATGCGCCATCGTCAATGGCTCACGCAGGAGCGGGTTATCATAAAGGTAGATCTGTCCGACCGAAATATAATTGGCGGCGCGCCAGTAGGCGTTTATCAGCCGCAACTCATCGGCACCCAATGTCAGGTCTTTTCCAGCGGCCCGGGTGGTGCCGGTGTTGTCTTGAAGCCCTCGATTTACGGTGAGTGAATCGTTCATGATTTCGGCCTCTCTTGGCTTACCTCGGTCTTAATTCTATGTTGAGGACAGAGCGCAGAGCTGACGGACAATCCGTACAAATTCTGCAATTAAAGACCATAACTGACGAAAGAGGTCGAGATTAGACTCGGAATCTACTCAACCCGCCAAAAGGCTGAGTTCAATATTTTATCCATGTGCGGGCTTCTTCCAAATCCTTGACATCAAAAATATGGACTTTGCCGCGGATCAGCGGAGCAAAAAGTTTGGCGCTATGGCGTATCCAAGCAAGGTCTGTCACTATCGCTATCCGGCTAAAATCATTCAAATGAGTGAAGCCGAAACGCATATCATCCCAGACCGCTGCCCCTGAATAGGAATCAAAAGTCTCGTCAAAAATGAACAGCAGCTTCAGATGATCGTGAACTTTGAGCTTGGTCTCGATCAGCGGGATCAATGTTTTTTCATAGTCTTGCGCTGTGATAATTCCGCGCGCCCTGATGCCCACAACATCACGTGGTAACCCATCCAGTATTTCAAACTCCCCGGGATGATCGTCCTCGGCTTC
>JBDSTO010000147.1:0-2804 GCA_039928255.1 Aestuariivirga sp.
CTGTTAACTCCAAGGATCACACAACGCTTGTTGCTGCTGTCAAGGCCGCAGGCCTTGTTGAAACGCTGCAGGGCAAAGGCCCCTTCACCGTTCTGGCTCCCACCAATGAAGCTTTCGCTGCCCTTCCTGCTGGCACCGTTGATACGTTGCTGAAGCCCGAGAACAAAGATCAGCTGGTGAAGATCCTCACCTGCCACGTGATTGCTGGCGACGTTATGGCCAAGACCATCAAGAAGATGGCCATGGCCGATGGTGGCACCCATGAAGTGACGACCGTTGGTGGATGCAAGCTCTGGCTCTCGGCCAAGGGCGGCATGGTTTCCATCAAGGATGAGTCCGGTGGTGTGGCCAAGGTTACCATTGCCGATGTGAAGCAATCCAATGGCGTCATCCACGTCATCAACCATGTTCTCCTGCCGAAGTCGTAAGACTTAGGGAAGAACGGCGTTGCCTCCCGTGCCCCGCTTTCGGCGAGGCAACGCCCCTTAATTCGAATCCCACGAAACTTTTTCCAACTCACACTCGTAGTTAAAATTAGTCCTTCGCAAGAAGGTCAACCCCAAGGAGACTCCCATGATTATCATTCGCCGTTCGTTGCTCGCTGCCGCCGCTGTTGCACTGGCTTTTGCCAGCACCAGCCCAAGCTTCGCCAAGAATCCAGATGTCGGTGGCGCACCCATGATGGAAGACAAGAACATCATTGAAAATGCTGTAAACTCCAAAGATCATACCACTCTGGTTGCTGCCGTGAAAGCCGCTGGCCTGGTTGATACGCTTCAGGGCAAAGGCCCATTCACGGTGTTTGCTCCAACCAACGAAGCTTTTGCTGCCCTTCCTGCTGGCACGGTTGAAAACCTGCTGAAGCCTGAAAACAAGGCAACCTTGGTCAAGATCCTGACCTGCCATGTGATCGGTGCCAATGCCATGGCTGCTGATGTTGCCAAGATGGCAATGGCCGATGGTGGCACCCATGAAGTGACCACGGTTGGCGGCTGCAAGCTCTGGCTTTCTGCCAAGGACAACATGGTTACGATCAAGGATGAATCCGGCGGCGTAGCGAATGTAACAATTGCCGACGTGAAGCAGTCCAACGGCGTCATCCATGTGATCGACAAGGTTCTTCTGCCAAAGATGTGATCTGATGTGAAGATACCCTGACGCCAAGTTCGGGTACACAAGATTGCAGCTGGCTAACCCTCCCTCAGCCAGCTGCAGTCTTCATTCAAACCCCAGAAGAGGCCCGCCATGTTTGTGAAAAACTCTAACGGATCGCCTCCCAAGTTGAAATCGCGACTGGTGACCCGCCAACATCTGGCAACGCGTATCACGCATTGGATCTGGGCCATCTGTCTGTTCTTCCTGCTTCTCTCGGGCCTGCAGATCTTCAATGCGCACCCCGGACTTTATATCGGCAAGGAAGCGGGCTTCACCTATTCCAACGATGTTCTGACAATCACCTCAGACTCCTCAGGCGATACGCCAAAGGGTGTGACGACGGTTTTGGGCCATTCTTTTGACACGACCGGAATTCTCGGCGTCAGTGGGTCGGGCGACAATATTGTCGAGTCCGCATTTCCCTCTGCCCTGACCATACCCTCGCATCAGGATTTGGCCACCGGACGGGTCGTCCATTTCTTCTTTGCCTGGATTTTGGTTGCGACGTTGATTGCGTGGTTGGCATTCTCATTGCGCAACCGCCATTTGAAGAAAGACATTTTACTGAAAAGCGCCGACATTAAAGGCCTACCTGCTGATATTGCAGACCATGCGCGCTTTCGCTTTCACCACACCACACGTTATTCGCCGCTGCAGAAGATCGCCTATGCGGGCGTGCTGTTCATCCTGTTTCCACTGATCATTCTCACGGGCTTTTGCATGTCACCCGGAATCGACAGTGCGCTGCCATGGCTGCTTGATGTGTTCGGCGGGCGGCAGACGGCGCGGACCATTCACTTCATCACCATGGCGCTGCTAGTTTTGTTCTTTGTCATTCACATGGCGATGATTTTGGCGGCGGGGCCAATCAACGAATTGCGTTCGATCATCACAGGGCGCTACCGCATTCAAGGCAAGATCCATGGGGGGAAATCTGATGAAAAGTAGCTTGATCACCAGGCGCTCGTTAATCCGCGCCAGTCTCACAGGTGTGGCCTCGGTCTCTCTCGCAGGCTGCAATGCGTTCGACTTTCTGTCGGATCAGGACAGCAGCGTTCGCGGTGCCATCGCTTCCATGAACAACCTCACATATCGCGCCCAGAGACTTCTCATCAGCCGAGATCGACTGGCGCCGGAATTTACGCAAGCCGACATCCGCCAGTCTCAACACCCCAATGGTTCAACCGATCCTGACACCGAAGAATATCTCGCCCTCAAGGCCGACAATTTTGCGAGCTATCGCTTGAACGTGTCAGGCTTGGTTGATACGCCAATCACATTGTCACTCGAGGATTTGAAGGCGATGGCCTCGCGCACGCAAATCACCCGGCATGACTGCGTTGAAGGCTGGAGCACGATTGCGAAGTGGAAGGGTGTTCCCCTTCGGGCTGTTCTGGAAAAGGCGGGCGTGAAGGCCAGTGGCCGTTATCTGTTGTTCCGCTGCTATGACGCGCTCAGCAGCGGCCTCAGCGGCCCTGATCTCTATTATGAAACGATTGATCTTGTGGATGCCTATCACCCCCAGACCATTCTGGCCTATGAGATGAATGACAAGCCTCTCCCCATCGAAAACGGAGCCCCTTTGCGGGTTCGCATTGAACGCCAACTCGGCTACAAGATGGCCAAATACATCAAGAGCATTGAAGTCG
>JBDSTO010000148.1:0-12163 GCA_039928255.1 Aestuariivirga sp.
TGAGCTCCTGCGCAATCGGGAATGAGTTGGTAAGAATTTGCATGCGTCGTTCGCGCAAAAATTCAACCATGCTCCATGTGGTGGAGCCGGCATTAATGATGATCGACTCACCATCGACACACATGGCGGCAGCGGCCTTGGCGACGTCGCGTTTGCGCGCCACGTTGAAAGTTTGGCTAACGCCGAATGACCGCGTTGCAAGGTGCGGCTGCTGGGCCACCTCAATCGCCTCAACACCACCATGAACGCGACGCACTTGTCCCAACTCTTCGAGCTTGGTGAGATCACGACGCAATGTTGCGGATGAAGCACTCGTGATCGGCATCAAATCGCGCACGCTCATGACGCCGCGATCGCGCACCTGTGTCAAAATAATTTGCCATCTCTCACGCTCATGCATGGACAAAATTTACGCATGATCGCTCAAACCTGTCAAAGAGATTCGCTCATATTGCATCGCAAAACTTTATTGCAGCGCGATAATCATGATTCCTGATTGACCATGATTGTTTGTGAGCATAATGAATCACGGCATGAAAAACTCTCCGCTGCTCCAGTCCATGTGGGACGACACAAAGGCAAACGCTCTCGATGAGTCTGGTCTTCTTTTATATCGTTCCAATTTGCTGGGTGCAGATTTGCGCATCACTAACTTCGGCGGCGGCAACACCTCGGCCAAAGTTGATGAAAAAGATCCGCTGACGGGCGAACCCGTGAAAGTGTTGTGGGTCAAAGGCTCAGGCGGTGACATCGGTTCGATGAAGCTCGACGGCTTTGCGACGGTCTACATGGACAAGTTGCTCGCACTGAAAACACTCTACAAAAATATCGATCAGGAAGACGCAATGGTTCAGGCCTTGAATCATTGCATTTTTAATCTGAACCCGCGCGCACCATCGATTGACACATGCCTCCATGGCTACGTGCCACACACCCATGTTGATCATGTTCATTCCGATGCCGTCATCGCTATCGCGGCGTCCAAAGATTCAGTGAAGCTGACGAAAGAAATTTACGGAGACGAGATTGGCTATCTGCCCTGGCAGCGCCCGGGCATTGATCTCGGCATCAAGCTTGGAAAACTTGCGACAGAAAATCCCAAGCTTGTTGGCGTGGTTTTGGGAAGTCATGGCCTCTTCACTTGGGGACCAACAGCCAAGGATTGCTACGAGACAACTCTTCGCATCATCAACAAGACAGCGAGTTGGCTTGAACAAAACGCCAAGACGCCTGCCTTCAAGGGTGAACTGGTAAAGTCCCTGCCCCCAGCAGAACGCCAAACCATTGCTGCTCGTTTGATGATTGAAATTCGAAAACGAATCTCGACCGATGAAATGAAATCAGGTCACTTCACTGATGCAGTGGAAGTTTTGGAATTCGTAAACTCCAAACAAATGCCGGAACTGGCTCCGATGGGGACGTCATGCCCCGATCATTTCCTGCGCACTAAAATAAAACCGTTGATCCTGCCCCATGACGCAGATGCCGCGGCAATTGATCGATTGATTGCAAGTTATCGCAAGGATTACGCTGACTATTACGAGCGCTGCAAACACGCGAACTCGCCCGCCATGCGTGATCCCAATGCGGTGATCTATCTGGTACCGCAGGTGGGCATGCTGTCATTCGCCAAAGACAAATCAACGGCCCGCATCGCCTCGGAATTCTATATCAATGCAATCAATGTCATGCGCGGCGCATCTGGCGTTTCAGAATATCAAGGTCTGCCGGAACAGGAAGCTTTCAACATTGAATACTGGCTACTTGAAGAAGCCAAACTTAAGCGCATGCCAAAACCAAAATCCCTGCAGGGGCGTGTGGCTTTTATCACCGGCGGCGCAGGTGGCATCGGTTCGGCAACAGCACAGCGCCTGTTGTCCGAAGGCTGCAACGTGATGTTGGCCGATATAGACAAATCTTCACTCGATGAAGTAGTCGCCGGTTTTTCCAAATGCTTTGGCTCCGACATGGTGCGCGGTGTGCCGATGGATGTGACGCAGGAACAAGACGTCATCAACGCCATCACGGCAACGATGAACGCCTATGGCGGCCTCGACATCATCGTGAATAACGCCGGAATTTCTGCCGCCGCAAACATTGAAGACACAACGCTCGATCTGTGGAACAAGAACATGTCGATCCTGGCGACCGGATATTTTCTCGTGGCGCGCGAGGGCTATCGCGTTATGAAGAGACAGGGCCTGGGCGGCTCAATGATTTTCATCGGATCAAAGAATGCTATCGCGGCGTCGCCCGGCGCATCCGCTTATTGCACGGCAAAGGCAGCAGAAATTCATCTGGCGCGCTGCATGGCTCTTGAAGGTGCGCCCCTCGGAATTCGCGTTAACGTCGTCAATCCGGACGCTGTGCTGCGCGGCTCAAAGATCTGGCAAGGCGATTGGCGCACCCAACGTGCTGCCTCCAACAAAATCAGCGAAGGCGAGTTGGAAGAACATTATCGCAAGCGCTCGCTTCTGCAGCGATCAGTCTTCCCTGAAGATATTGCAGAAGGCGTGTACTTCTTCGCCTCCGATCTTTCGAACAAGTCGACAGGAAATTTCATCAACATCGATGGCGGCAACGCCGCATCATTCACAAGGTAACACGATGGATTTTGCAATCACCGATGATTTTGTAGCCTCTGCAAATGCCAGAGCGCGCAGCGCCCACGATGAAGATTATGCCGCTCTGGCCCGCCAACTCGACCGACGTGGAATCTCAATTGAAGAGATGACCGACCGTGCCATGGCCTATTCCGTCGCCGTTCCCACCTGGGGCGTGGGCACAGGCGGCACGCGATTTGCCCGCTTTCCCGGCCCCGGCGAACCCCGCCACATCCACGACAAGCTGGCCGATTGTGGTGTCATCAATCAGCTGACTCGCTCAACGCAAAACGTGTCCCCCCATTTCCCGTGGGACAACGTGTCGGACTATAACGCGTTGCGCCAGGAAGCTTCGCAATACAGCTTGGGATTTGATGCGGTAAATTCAAATACCTTTCAGGATCAAAAGGATCAGGCACTTTCCTACAAGTTTGGTTCACTCTCCCATGCCCAGAAAGCTACACGCCAACAGGCGGTTGAACACAACATCGAGTGCATCGAGATTGGTCAGAAACTGGGATCCAATGCGCTCACCGTTTGGATTGCCGACGGCACAAACTTCCCCGGCCAGCAAAGCCTGACCAAGAGTTTTGACAATTATCTCGAAGCCTGCGGGCAAATCTATGCCGCATTGCCCAAGAATTGGCTCATGTTTCTTGAACATAAAATGTATGAGCCAGCTTTCTATTCAACTGTAATTGCTGACTGGGGCTCAAGCCTGCTGGCAGCACAAGAGTTGGGCGACAAGGCGAAATGCCTGGTGGACTTAGGCCATCACGCTCCCAACACTAATATCGAACAAATCGTCTCACGTTTAATCCGTGCCAAGAAGCTTGCCGGTTTCCATTTCAACGATTCCAAATATGGTGATGATGATTTGGATGCTGGCGCCATTGACCCCTTCCGTCTCTTCCTCGTCTTCAATGAACTGGTAGACGCTGAGGCGCGAAAGGTACCAGGCTTCAACCCGGCCTACATGATCGACCAGTCCCATAACGTCACGGACCCAATCGAAAGCCTCATGTCATCGACGACAGAAATTCTACGCTGCTATGTGCAAGCCTCGTTGGTGAATCGCAAAACCTTGGCCGACGCGCAGGAGGAAAATGACGTGATGGGTGCAAGCCGACTGTTGAAAGCGGCCTTCATTACGGATGTCTCACCCATTCTGGCCGAAGCGCGGCTCCGCAAAGGCGGCGCACTGGAACCTATCGAGACTTATCGCGCCTCCGGCTATCGCAAGGCGAAAGCGGCCGAGCGTCCTGCCGTGGCTGGATCATCTTCTGGCATCGTTTAAAGGAAAAACCATGCAGACGAAATTTGAAGGCACACGCAACAAGCGTGGCGATTGGACCCCGCCCGATCCCATCGGCTATGCGCCGGTTCTAAAATGGCCCTTGCAGCCTTTGGCCATTCTGAAATGGATTTTCGGATACCCCGGTTTCTTCCTGCCCTGGAACGTATTCTACATGGCAGTTCCCATCGTAACCTGGCTGTGGTTCACCCCTGCCCTCGAGACAATGCAGAATTTTGCCCCGGGCTGGATCGCCTATATCGTGATCCGAAATCTCATTCTCGTCATGTTGGTGGTTGGTGCTTGGCATGGCTGGCTCTATATGAAGAAGGCGCAAGGCACGGATTGGAAACACACCAACAAATGGCTAGCGCGAGACAACCCAATATTCCTCTTTAAAAACCAGACGCTCGACAATCTGTTCTGGACTATCGTCAGCGCTGTTCCCATCTGGTCAGCCTACGAAGTGATCACCATGTGGCTCTATGCCAATCATCTGATTCCCTTCGTCTCGATCAGCGACCACCCCATCTATTTTTGTTTCATGATGTGCATAATCCCGCTGATCCGCGATCTTCATTTCTATGCCATCCATCGCATCAGCCATTGGGGCCCAATCTATCGCTGGATCCATTACCTGCATCACAACAATGTAAATGTCGGCCCCTTCTCTGGCCTTGCCATGCACCCCATCGAGCATGTGCTCTATTGGTCCGGCGTGATGATCCACTGGGTCATTCCATCGCATCCCATTCACGCTATCTTCCACATGCAACACGCAGCGATCACGCCTGCGCAAAGTCACTCAGGCTTCGAGCGGGTAGTCATTGTTGATGGCGTTGCAGTGAAGACCGGTGATTTCTTCCACTACCTCCATCACAAATATTTTGAATGCAACTATGGTGGCGATGGCGTGTTTCCGATGGACCAATGGTTCGGCACCTTCCATGACGGCACCAAGCAGGCGCAGGAACGCATGGACCAGCGTTTCCTGGCCCGCGCTGCCCAGAAGGCAGCCGCGGAGGGCAAGGACGCGTGAAATATCGCACCTTTGGTCGAACCGGCTGGCAAGTCAGCGAAATTGGCTTTGGCGCATGGCAAATCGGCGGAGACTGGGGCAAGGTTGATGACAAGGCCTCAATCGACACACTGCATTACGCATTCGACAAGGGCGTCAACTTTGTCGATACGGCCGAGCTCTACGGCAACGGCCATAGCGAAGAGGTTGTGGGCCAAGCCCTGAAAAGTTGGAACGGTCACAAGATCTATGTGGCAACGAAAGTGCGTCCTATCCAATGGCCTAATCCCGATGACGATGCGCCACAGATGCGTGGGCGCTTTCCAAGCTGGTATGTGAGAGACAATGTCGAGAAATCGCTGAAGCGTTTGGGCGTTGAACGCATTGACCTCTTTCAACTCCACAGCTTCACGCCAGACGCTGTCCAAAATCTCGATTGGCTCGAAACATTGCTGGCTCTGCGCCGCGAAGGCAAGATTGACCACATTGGAGTTTCACTTCGTGACTTCAGGCCCGATGAGGGAATTGAACTCGCTCGTTTTGGTTTGGTGGATTCAATTCAGGTTGTCTTCAACATGTTTGAGCAGCGCCCGGCAACACGTCTTTTCCCCGCTGGCGAAAAAGCTAACACCGCCTTTATCGCGCGCGTCCCATTGGACTCAGGATCGCTGATCGGCAATTGGACAAAAGACAGTTACGCGAGCTTTGAGCAGGGCTCTCAGCCCCACAACATGTTTCGCGGTGAACGCTTTGGTGAAACACTGGCCCGCGTCGACGCTCTGAAAATCCTCTGCAAGCCCTATTATCCAACGCTTGCCGAAGCGGCCATGCGCTACGTCTTAAGTGAGCCGCAGCTTTCAACCTTGATCCCCGGCATGAAGAACCGCGCCGAAGTCGACATGAACATCATCTACAGCGATGGCAAATTATTTCCCGAAGATTTGAAAGTAAAGCTCACCAGCCACGGCTGGATCAGGAATTACTATCAATGAGCGCCGCGCATGCAGCACATCAATTTGAATTGCTGCTGCCTTGGCAGTTGCGAGCTCTCATAGCCAAACGCCCCGTGGCTTACATCCCGCTGGGCACCTATGAGTGGCACGGTGAACATTTGCCTATTGGCCTCGACTCACTCACATCACACGGCATTTGCCTGCGCGCGGCGGCACTGGATGGTGGCGTAGTTTTGCCGTCTCATTATTACAGCGTGGGCGGCGGCCATGGCCAATATCCATGGACCATCATCAAATCTGAACCTGATGAGATCGAAGCACAGCTCAATTTCACGCTGCAACGCATGGAAACCTTTGGCATCAAGCTTGCGGTTATTTTTTCAGGTCATTTCCCCGATACACAGCTTGATATGATTGACCGCGTCGCCAGCCAATGGAACGAGCGTGGCGCCTCACTTGGAGTTTTTTCAACCGCCGTCAGTCGCATCGAAGGTTTGCAATTTGCTCCCGACCATGCCGGGATTTTTGAAACAACCTTGCTTGCCGCGTTGCGCCCTGATCTTGTGCAGCTAGATCGCCTGAAATCCTTGGCCGAAGCACCGTTGGCGCAGGCCGATGAAATTTTTGGGGAAGCCCGGCATGATCCGGTTCACCCGATCTACGGTATTTTTGGCCCAGACCCACGACACTTCAAACCAGAAGAAGCCAAGCCCTTGCTCGATGCATGTGTGAATTGGCTCGTCACAAGAGTTCGAGCGCGTCTCTAGCGCGCACGCGCCCTGGCCTCGGCATGGGATGCAAAAACTTTTGCTAAAACGTCCATCGACCGACGCGTGATATTGGCATCTGCGGCAGCAAATCCCATGAGAAGGCCACGTTGTTGAGGTGCACCGCGATATTGCAGCGACAGAGGCGAAACATTAACCCCCTGCTTTCCTGCTTCACGCGCAATTTTTTGATCATCCAGAGATTTTCGGAAGATGCCCACCAGCTGAATTCCTGAATCCGTGCGGCGCAGTTCCATCCATTGCGCGAGGTGGTGGTCAAACTGCTCCATGAAAGTCTGCCGACGTTCAGAATAGATGCGCAGCATGCGCCGCAGATGACGCGCCAGATGCCCCTCATTGATAAAATCTGCCAGCGCCGCCTGCGTAATGAGCGGCGCAAATTGCCCCGTGGCACTCAGGGCGGCTGCCACGCGATCGCGAATATCCATCGGCACCACCATGTAGCCCAGGCGCATTGCGGGAAAAAGAATCTTCGCAAAAGTGCCGACGAAGATAACGCGCGACCCGGCAGCAATGCCTTGCAGAGCCGGAATAGGTTGGCCCTGAAAGCGATATTCACTGTCATAGTCATCCTCAATCACCCACGCGTTCAAGTCGCTGGCAATTCGCATGAGGTTCAGCCGCTGTTGCATCGACATGGTATAACCGAGTGGATAGTGGCAAGACGGTGTTACAAAGATTACGCGCGGCTTTTCCGCTGGCTGTTTGAGGTCCCAGCCATTTTCATTGACGGCGAGAGGCAGCAGCTTTGCACCCGCCGAGAGAAATGCAGCCGCAGCGCCATAGTAGCCAGGTTCCTCCATCCACACAGGCTCACCCGGATCGATCAACAACCTTGCCAGCAAATCAAATGCAGATTGTGCGCCATTGGTGATGATGATCTGTTCGGGTCGGCAATCAACGCCACGTGAAGCTGCAAGATATCGCGCAATCGCCTGACTCAAGAGTGGATAGCCCGTCACATGATAAGTTCCGAACAAATCACCTCGCGCCTGCTTGGCACGCTTGGTCAAGAGTTTCGACCATGTGTTGAATGGAAAATTGTCAGCATCAGGAAGGCCTGGGTGAAACGCCGTTATACCAGGCGCGCCATGATGATAAGGTTGCTCAGTCATCATCCGTCCACGGATTGACAATGTAGACTCCCCCGTCTGGCTTAACTTGCGTGGACGTGGCGCGTAGGTGGGAAGCTCTTTAACCAGTGGGCCGGAGCCTCGCAGCGTGCCGAGGAATCCTTCCAGCGCCAGCTGCTCATAAGCTGCAATCACAGTGTTGCGGCCAACGCCAACGTCTTTGGCGAGAACACGCGTGGACGGAAGAGCCATGCCGCTGGGCAACACACGCCCCTCAATCAACTCCCGAAGCTGGCGGTAAAGTTGTCGATGCAGCGGCACATCGACTTCTCGGTCCAGAGCAATATTTCCAACCGGAAAGCGAAGCGTCATCGTGGTTCCTCAAAATCCCATGGATTTGGTTCTTTGCATAGAACCAACCTAGCAGTAGCGTCAGCCAACAAACAAGAGATGGGTGGGAACCTCTGAATGAAACGGGTGAGGATCGGAGTCATCGGCGCTGGCGGAATTGCCCAGGTTGAGCACGTTCCAAACTTGCGCCGCCTCTCCGATCATTTTGAAGTGATCGGAGTAGCAGATCCTTCGGCCACCGCCCGCAATTTCATCACCGGAAAATACGGTTTCAAGACATTTGAAACTGCCGAACAGCTGTTGAACCAGCCGCTGGATGCAATCCTCGTCGCCTCTCCTGATGCTTTGCATAAAGAACATATCCTGGCCGGGCTGACGCGCGGACTCCACGTTTTCTGTGAAAAGCCCCTAAGCTATGCCTCCGCTGATATTTCGGAACTCATCGCAGCACGAAATGCTTCCGGAAAAGTCCTCCAGGTGGGGTATATGAAGCGTTTTGACCCCAGTTTTGAAGCGGCCCTGGATCTCATGCCCGGCACAGCCAAAACACTGCGTCAGATTTCGGTTGAAGTGAATGATCCTGATGCATGGCCCTTCATCCGCCATCATGACTGGGCAGCAGGCAAGGATGTGTCCCCGTCACTCATTGATGAGGTACGCCAAAAGCAGAAAGATCAGGTCAAAAAGGCTGTCGGCATGACGCTAGAGGGCGCCTCATTCAAGGGCTACACAGGTGCATATTGCTCATCGCTCGTGCATGACGTGAACGCGGTTCATGGTCTTCTGGAAGGCCTGAATATCCCCGATGGCGAAGTTGCAGGCGCGCAATTCTATGCTGGCGGTGAAGGCGGCCATGGCAGTGTGAGACTGCTCGGCGGTCAGGCCCTGTGGACCATGACGCATCTTGCCGTGCCAAACCTTCCGCATTACCGCGAACGCATTACACTCTATTTTGACGACGCCTCGTTGGAATTGGAATTCCCCTCGCCCTACCTCAATCATCAACCCACCCTGCTCACAATCAGAACTGGCGACGGCCACACTCTGAATACGCGCGAAGTCAACTCAGGCTACCAGGAAGCTTTCATTGAAGAACTGAAAAGTTTCTGGGCCGCCATCGTCGAGGGCAAACCCGTTCGCAACACTGCTGAACACGCCAGACGCGACATGACGCTTCTCGCCAATCTTGCCCGTTGGCAGGCCACCCACAAGCCCGCACCCATCACTTCAGGAGACACGCGTTGAAAGTTCGTATCGGCATAAATCCCATCACCTGGACTAATGATGACGTTCCTGAATTGGGAGGCGACACGCCGCTTGAAACTTGCCTGCGTGAGACCAAGCTCGCGGGCTATGCCGGAACTGAACTCGGCGGAAAATTCCCGCGTCAGTCTGCAGTGTTGAAGCCCATCATGGCGCAATATGGATTGGACGTGATTTCGGGCTGGTTCGATGGACGCTGCGACGAAAAAGAAGTGGCGGCCGAAATGGACGCCATCACGCCCCATTTGCAACTGCTGAAAGACATGGGCTCCAAGCTTGTGGTCTATGCCGACACCTCGCGCGGTCGTCACGGCGCAATCTGGGGTCCCATCTCGCAACGCCCAAAACTCTCGGCCGACGAATGGCCCGTCTATGGCAAAAAGTTGACAGCCTTGGCTGAAAAAATGGCCGACTTCGGAGTTCGTATGGCCTTTCATCATCACATGGGAACCATCGTCGAGACCGACGAGGAAGTTGGCCTGATGATGAAACACACAGGCCAGGCTGTTGGCCTTCTCTACGACACCGGCCATTCGTCATTCTCAGGCGGCGATCCGCTTGCATTGATCAAGAAACATGTAAAACGCGTTGTACATGTTCACTGCAAGGATCCCCGCAAAGCTATACTTGAAAAGGCCCGCGCCGAAGACATGAGCTTCATGGGCGCTGTGATGGAAGGCATCTTCACCGTGCCCGGCGATGGTTCCATTGATTACGCCCCCATTCTCAGTGTTCTCGCACAAAACAATTATTCCGGTTGGCTTGTCGTTGAAGCCGAACAGGACCCGAAGAAGGCCAACCCCCTCACCTATGCGACCATGGGTTTCAAGAACCTGTCGCGCATGGCGAAAGAGGCTGGCTTCACGGTAGAAAGTTAAAGGGTCTCAGGGCCCCAAAGAACCAATGCTGCCGAAACACCGGCAGCTGGTCTGCACTCGCCAGGAAGGCGGGGCAGAGAACAGTGACAGGAGGAAGTAAACATGTTTTCACTCTCGAAACTTGCTAAACCAGTCCTCGGCGCTTTTGCCGGGCTCGCACTTCTATCATCGGCCGCGACAATTGCCGCTGCGGCTGATCAGACCCACGTCGTCTTCATTACCCACGGCCAAAGCGGCGACCCCTATTGGTCCGTCGTCAAGAATGGCATGGACGACGCCGCCAAGCTGCTCGGTGTCAAAGCCGAATATCTGTCACCTGAAACTTTTGACATGGCCAAGATGGCCCAGATGATTGATGCTGTCGTGGCCTCAAAGCCCGATGGAATTGTGGTCTCTATTCCTGATGAGGCCGCCATTTCCGGCCCCGTCAAAAATGCGGTTGCCGCAGGCATCCCCGTCATTGTCATTGATTCCGGTGGCGCAAAGCTGACCCATGATCTGGGCGGCCTCCTGTTCATGGGCCAGGATGAATTCCAGGCGGGCGTCATGGCCGGTGAAAAGGCCAAAGCTTTGGGCATCACCAAAGCCGTCTGCTCCAACCACGAAGTTGGCAACTCAAGCCTTGATGACCGTTGCAACGGTTTCAAGAAGGGCTTGGGCGTTGATGTGCCCGTGTTGAACGGCGTCATGGACCCAACTGAAATGAAGAACCGGGTGATTGCTTATTTGAACGCCCACAAAGATACGCAATTCATCCTCGCTGTTGGTGCCACTGGCGCTGAACCCATGCTCGTCGCCCTCAAGGAACTTGGCCTTGAAGGCAAAATTAAAACTGGCACGTTCGATCTTTCGCCAAACGTCCTTCAGGCCATTGTCGATGGCAAGATGGAATGGGGCATCGACGCGCAGCAATACGCCATGGGCTATATCCCAATTGCCATGTTCGACCTGTGGAAGAAATATGCGATCTCTCCGATTGCAGACTATCCTACGGGCCCCGGATTCGTGACCAAGGCAACCGCTGCCTCGGTTATTGAGCTTTCCAAGCAAGGCAAACGCTAACATTAAACGGGGGGCCGACCCCTCTGGGTCGGCCACCCTTTTGATCGGTGAAAATCATGTCTGCCACAAAACAAGACGAGCGCGTTAGAACAGTATCGCTGCTGGGTCGCCTGCTCAGCCGCCCCGAGCTGGGTGCCGTTGCCGGCACAATTCTGGTTTTCGCGTTTTTCGCGGTAGTTGCTGGTGGAAGCGGGCTTTTCTCCGCCAAGGGCATCATTAACTTTCTTGAAGTCTCCGCACAGTTGGGCATCCTCGCCGCACCCGTCACTCTTTTGATGATCGCTGGCGAATTCGATCTTTCAGTCGGTTCCATGATCGGATTTGCGGGCATTGCAATTGCCATTCCCGCAGTTTTCTGGGGATGGCCAATCTGGCTATCAATCATTTTCGCATTTGCACTCTGCGGTACTATCGGCGCATTGAACGGGCTTGCCGTAGTAAAAACTGGCCTGCCCTCTTTCATCGTCACGCTGGGCAGTCTGTTCATGCTGCGCGGGCTGACTCTTGGAATTACGCGCGGCGTATCCGGTCGCACGCAAATTTCCGGCATTCATGAATTGGCGGCCCACGATCCGCTCAACAGTTTGTTCTCAGGCCAGGTTTTTTCCGGTTTCATCGCCTGGCTCTCCGATCTTGGCATGGTGGCAAAGCGCGCCGATGGCCTGCCCTCAATCAGCGGCATTCCCGTTGCCATCGTCTGGTGGCTGGTCCTGACAATCATTTGCACATGGCTCCTCACCCGCACGCGTTTTGGAAACTGGATTTTTGCCGCAGGCGGTGAAGTCAATGCCGCGCGCAATCTTGGCGTTCCCGTGGCCCGCACCAAGATCACGCTTTTTGTGATGACGGCAGTGGCCGCGACACTATTTGCCACCATCCA
>JBDSTO010000149.1:0-11714 GCA_039928255.1 Aestuariivirga sp.
TGTGGCAGCGATAGAGACGGAACGGATCCTCAAGATTGTCAAGGCGGGCGCCCGTGGCTTCATCGCGGCTGTCGATGAGCCAGCGATAAGCCTGCAGCAGAACGGCTGGACCCAAATAGCGGTCGCCATTCCACCAATAGCTGGGGCATGAGGTTGAGCAGCAGGCGCAAAGGATGCATTCGTAAAGTCCATCAAGCAACGCGCGCTCTTGCTCGCTTTGCTTCCATTCAGCTTGCGGCGTTGGCGTGGTGGTTTTGAGCCAGGGTTCAATTTCGCGATGCTGAGCATAAAAGCGGCTGAGATCGGGAACGAGATCTTTCACCACCGGCATGTGCGGCAGCGGATAAATCCGCACATCGCCCTTCACGTCCTCGCAGGATTTGAGACAAGCCAAGGTGTTGGCGCCATCAATGTTCATGGCGCAGGAGCCGCAAATGCCTTCGCGGCACGAGCGGCGGAACGTCAAAGTGGGGTCTTGCTCATTCTTGATCTTGATGAGGGCGTCCAGAACCATCGGCCCGCACTCATCCATGTTCACATGATAGGTATCGACTTGCGGGTTTTTGCCATCATCGGGATTCCAGCGATAGATTTTGAAGCCGCGAATGTTGGTGCCCGGCGGCATGGTGTGAACCTTGCCCGGATTGATTTTTGAATTTTGCGGAAGGGTGAATGCGACCATTATCAATAAACCCTTGCCTTTGGCTTAATGTATTCAACGTCCTTGCTCATCGTGTAATCATGGACCGGGCGGTAGCCCAAGGTCACCTTGCGCGCGGCGCTGTCGGTCCAGGCGAGGGAATGTTTCATCCAGGTCTTGTCATCGCGCTTGGGGAAATCTTCGCGCGCATGGGCACCGCGGCTTTCCTGGCGGGCGAGAGCCGAATCGACCGTCACAGCGGCTTGCAAGATCAGGTTTTCAAATTCCAGTGTTTCAATGAGGTCGCTGTTCCAGATCAATGACCGATCGGTGACCGCAATATCATCAAGGTTGCGCCAGATTTCATTGATGCGTTTGGAGCCTTTTTCCAACGTCTCACCGGTGCGGAACACGGCGGCATCATCCTGCATCGCGCGCTGCATCTGGGCGCGGAGCGTGGCGGTTGGCGTGCCACCTTTGGCATTGCGATAATGATCGAGTCTTGCGATGGCATGTTCGCCAGCGCCGGGTGCCCAATCGGCATGGGGCGAATTGGGCTTGATCAATTCAACGCAACGCAATGCAGCGGCGCGGCCAAAGACCACAAGATCGATCAGCGAGTTCGAACCCAGACGATTTGCTCCGTGTACGGATACGCAAGCTGCTTCACCCACAGCCATGAGACCTGGTACTGTTTTCTCGGAGTCCTTTTTGTCACCCGCCAAAGCCTCACCATGATAGTTGGTGGGGATGCCGCCCATGTTGTAGTGGACCGTAGGCAGAATGGGGATTGGTTCTTTGGTCACGTCAACGCCCGCAAAAATTTTCGCACTTTCGGAAATGCCGGGCAGACGCTCATGCAGCACGGCGGGATCGAGATGTTCAAGGTGAAGGTGAATGTGGTCCTTCAAGGGACCAACGCCGCGACCTTCACGAATTTCCAAAGTCATTGAGCGCGAGACGACATCGCGCGAGGCGAGATCCTTGGCGGATGGCGCGTAACGTTCCATGAAGCGCTCACCTTCAGAATTGGTGAGATAGCCGCCTTCGCCGCGGGCACCTTCAGTGATGAGGCAGCCTGCGCCATAAATTCCCGTCGGGTGGAATTGCACAAATTCCATATCCTGCAATGGCAAGCCTGCGCGCAGCACCATGGCGTTGCCATCACCCGTGCAAGTGTGTGCTGATGTTGCCGAGAAATAAGCACGGCCATAGCCGCCGGTTGCGAGAATTGTCTGGTGGGCACGGAAGCGATGAATGGTGCCATCTTCCATGGAGAGCGCCATGACGCCGCGGCACACGCCATTTTCCATGATCAGATCGAGCGCGAAATATTCAATGAAGAAAGCAGTGTCATAGCGCAGCGACTGGCCATAGAGCGTGTGCAACATGGCATGGCCCGTGCGATCAGCGGCGGCACAGGTGCGCTGCACTGGGGGCCCATCGCCCATGTTCATCATGTGGCCGCCGAAGGGGCGTTGATAAATCTTGCCTTCGGCTGTGCGGCTGAAAGGCATGCCGAAATGTTCAAGTTCGTAAACGGCGGTGGGCGCATTGCGGACCAGATATTCAATGGCATCCTGATCACCGAGCCAGTCCGAGCCCTTGACCGTGTCATACATGTGCCACTGCCATGAATCAGCGCCCATGTTGCCAAGCGATGCGGCAATGCCGCCTTGAGCGGCCACCGTGTGCGAGCGTGTTGGGAATACCTTGCTGATGCAGGCGGTTTTGAGGCCCGCTTGTGAAGCACCCAAGGCGGCGCGCAGGCCAGAGCCACCCGCACCCACGACAATGACATCAAAACTATGATCAGTGATGGGATAGGCCGACATCAAGCACCAATATTCATTTTCAGGATTGCATAAACCGCCAAGGCGGCAAGGCCAAAGGCGTAAAATGTGATGGCCAGAAGGCTGGCGATCTTCGCTGCGGGCCCGTGAACATAATCTTCAATGACTATTTGCAGGCCGAGCTTCATATGCCAGCAGATTGAAATCATGGCCAAGGCGAGGGCCAGAGCAATGAATGGATTCTTGATCGAGGCCACCACATCAGCACGGGTGGCACCAAGATGGGTGATGATGAACCAGACGAGGAAAATCACCAATGGTAGATTGGCAATGGCGGTGACCCGCTGCATCCAAAAATGCTCGGTGCCGTCATGGGCCGCACCAAGGCCGCGCACCTTGCCCAGTTCAGATCGCATGCTCATGCCCGCACCCCATAACCAATAATCCAGAGAAGCACCGTCAGCACCACCGAGCCAATGATGTTGGCGCGCACCAACCATTCGACGTGGTTCAGCTTGAAGCCGTGGCCCGTGTCCCAGACAAAATGGCGAAGCCCGCCCAGTGTGTGGTGGATCAAGGCCCAGCTCATGCCAAAAAGCACGAGCCTGCCGAACCAATTATAGAAAAAGGCCTGCGCTATGGCAAAGCACTGATCAGACATAGCCGCGGCAGTGAGCCACCATACAAAACCGAGGATCCCCAGGGCCAGACCGATGCCCGTAATGCGATGGAGGATCGACATGGCAGTCGACAACATGGGCCGGTAGATTTGCAGATGCGGCGAGAGCGGCCGGGACGCTGGTTTGATTTGCGACATAAAGTGCCTCTGAAACGCCGCCGCCTTTTAGCCTGTGCGCTGCAACATAGCAATTGCTTCACATGCATTGCAGCCAATCGTGAAATTCAATCAATTCAGTACAATAAAACGGTCTGGAAGTTCGTTCGGATTGCTCTTGCCGGGTGGAAAATGCTGCGCCAATTCGGCACCGCAGCGCTCTACCGCCAAAACCATGGCATCGCTCGTCCTGTGCTGTTTCAAAAGCGGGAGCATATCATCAACGATTTTCTGCCAGGTTTGCTTGTCGACCTTTGAAGTGATTCCAATGTCGCCGATGATTTCGACGTAGCGTTCCAGAATCGAGACAAAGATCAAAACGCCGGTGCGGCCCTGGGTGGAGCCCGTGTTCAACGCCAGAAATTGATGAGCGGCGTTGCGGCTGGCATATTTCTGCATGAGGCGTCTTGGCGTGATGTGATAACGCAATCCTGGTAAGCTGAGGAGCAAGGCTGCGACAATAAATATCCCAAGCTGGCTGACGAACAGCCAGCTCATGCCAATCGCGTACCATGGGAAATAGTGGTTGAAGGCTACCCCACAGAATGGAAGGGCCAGGGCCAAGGCGGCGGCGATGTGAAGCGGCACGTGGATATAATCATCAGACTGGCGGGCGGCGACGGCGACGATTTCACCGCGCGTTGTTTTTTCTGCCTTGGTGATGGCTTCAGTTACTTTCTGACGTTCACTTGGGGAAAGATCACGCGCCATGATCACCAGCCCCCCGAGGCGCCACCGCCACCAGAGCTTCCGCCACCGCCAGAAAATCCACCGCCGCCACCGCCACCTGAAAATCCGCCGCCGCCGAAACCACCGCCGGACCCCGGAATGAAGATCCCCCGGCCGCCGCGTGAGGCATTGAAAACAATGATCAGCACGAAGATGAAAAAGATGATGACGGGAATGATATCATCAGGGTTGCCGGCAGATTGACTCTCAACCCGCTTCACAACTTCATCGCCCTGGCCGCCCACCACCTTTTGAATGTCATCAAGCCCGGCATAAAGACCACCTGCCCAATCGCCCGTCTTGAAGCGTGGGATCATGGCGTTTTCAATGATGATGCGCGACATGGCGTCGGTCAGGTCACCCTCAAGGCCGTATCCGACTTCGATTGAAACCTTATGTTCGGCAGGGGCCACGAGCACCAATACGCCATCATTTTTGGTCTTGTCACCCAGCGCATATTTACGGAACAGCTGGTTGCCATAGTCACGGATGTCGTAACCTTCGAGCGAGGGCACGGTTGCCACTGCCACCTGATGTCCGCTCTGATCCTGATAATCGCGCAAGCGGTTTTCAAGAATGGTCTTGGCGTCACTGTTCAGAATGCCCGCCGCATCAACCACGCGGCCCGTCAGCGGCGGAAAGTTTGGCGCTGCGAAACTCAAGCTTGCGGCAAAAAATGCCGCAAGCAGAAGTGTGATTGCCCGAAGGCGAAGCATGTTTCAGACCTCAGGTCTTGGGCTTGTTGAAATCGACCTTGGGGGCCGTGTCAGCGCCTGCGGTTGCCGTGAAGGTTTCGGCGGGTTTTGCTGTTGGATAAAGCCAAGAGGCCCACCAGCGACCCGGAATGGTGACCAGCTCCGTGTTATAGGTCTGCACGGCTCCGATATAATCCTTGCGGGCAACGGCAATACGGTTTTCTGTTCCTTCAAGCTGTGACTGCAATGCCAGGAAGTTCTGGTTGGATTTCAAATCCGGATAGGCTTCGGTGATCGACAGCAATTTGCCGAGCGCCTGCGAAAGCTGGCCTTGAGCCGCCTGATATTTCGCAAACTCTTCGGGGTTGTTGATGATGTCCGGAGAAATCTGGATCGAAGTTGCCTTGGCGCGGGCTTCGGTCACCGCCGTCAACACATCTTTTTCCTGGGCAGCATAGCCCTTCACGGTTTCAACGAGATTGGGCACCAGATCAGCGCGGCGCTGATATTGGTTTTGAACCTCACCCCAGCTGGCATTCATCGCCTGTTGATAGGTTGGAATATTGTTGATGCCGCAGCCTGCCAGCATCGATGCGACAACGAGCAACAGGACAAATTTGAAAATACGCATGGGATCCCCCTTGATTGAACCTGCATACTAGGCCGACCGGAGAGATTGGTAAACCCAATCCGGTTTTCAAGAGGTCAGGCTTCAGATGTTTCCATCTTCAGCATTCATTTTGATAATTGTATTGGCGATCAAAGCCACCCCAGGTTTTCAAGCCGACGTTGTCGGCCTGAAAACGGGGTATGCTGCGGACTAAATCAATCCGCAGAGCAGAGACTTAGTATGGGCTGTCGTGGCCCGTACGGGCGAAAGGCAGCTCAGAGGTGTTAATCGTGTTCTGATCAGCAGACCAAACATTGTTGACCTGTGAAGATTTGCCGTGGCGTGTCACGATTTCGGTCGAAACCTTCGAACCGCTGTCACAATACTTTGCATCAAAAGAACATTCTTCGAATGCGTTTCTGGAGCTCGCCATGGCGCTCATCGATGACAGCGTTACAAGCGAAGCTGCAATGATTGCAATTTTTGAGATATTCATAATCATAGTCCATCTAGTCATTCGGGGCTTGATTGCTCCCGGACCCCAGAGATGGTGAGAGCAATCAAAATTACACCCTAAAAAATGCGCAACACTGCGCAACTCAGCCCCGCGAAAAATGCACGATGAATCTGGTAAAAACATCGTGATTACCCACTTAACTTTGATTGGTGTCGATCTCAATCCTTAGTCACAAAACAGTAACTGTTGCAAATTTGTTACGCTTTGCGGTTCTGTCGATTGGCCACAAGATCATCAACGACAGCGGGGTCAGCCAGGGTTGACGTGTCGCCCAAAGCAGAGAAATCATCCTCGGCAATTTTTCGTAAAATGCGACGCATGATTTTGCCGGAGCGTGTTTTGGGAAGGCCTGGTGAAAATTGAATTTTGTCTGGTGCAGCAAAAGCCCCAATCTCTTTTCTTACGTGGGCCACGAGTTCTTTGCGTAACTCGTCATCGCCCTTGTGTCCGGTCATCAATGTCACATAGCAATAGATGCCCTGGCCTTTGATGTCGTGGGGATAGCCCACCACGGCTGCTTCAGAAACTCCTGAATGACCTACGAGTGCTGATTCAACTTCAGCAGTGCCCAGGCGATGGCCAGAAATGTTGAGCACGTCATCAACACGTCCGGTGATCCAGTAATAACCATCCTTGTCGCGCTTGCAGCCGTCGCCCGTGAAATACATTCCCTTGTAGGTCGAGAAATAAGTTTCAACAAAGCGCTTATGATCACCATAGACGGTTCGCATCTGGCCCGGCCACGAATCGAGAATGACGAGATTGCCCGCCGTTTCACCTTCAAGAATGTTACCCTTCTCATCGACCAATGCAGGCTCAATTCCAAACAGGGGGCCACAGGCCGAGCCCGGCTTTAATTTATTGGCCCCGGGAAGCGGCGTCATCAGACAGCCTCCAGTTTCGGTTTGCCACCATGTATCAATGATCGGGCAGCGGCCCTCGCCCACCACGCGGTAATACCATTCCCATGCTTCAGGATTGATCGGTTCACCCACCGAGCCCAGAAGCCGCAGGGATTTGCGTGAAGATTTCTGCACGGGCGCATCGCCCTGTTGCATGAGGGCGCGCAGTGCCGTGGGTGCGGTATAGAAGATGTTGACCTGGTGCTTGTCCACCACGTCCCAGAAGCGCGACACATTTGGATAATTTGGCACACCTTCAAACATCAACGATGTGGCGCCCATAGCGAGCGGGCCATAGACAATATAGGTGTGGCCCGTGACCCAGCCCACATCTGCCGTGCACCAGTGAATGTCACCTTCGTGGTAATCGAAGACATAATGGAAGGTTGAAGCGGCGTAGGTGAGATAGCCACCCGTGGTGTGAAGCACGCCCTTTGGTTTTCCGGTCGAACCTGACGTATAAAGAATAAACAGCGGATCTTCCGCTTTCATTTTCTCAGGTTTGCAATCAGCGGAAACCGTGGCGGCCTCTTCGTGATACCAAATGTCAGTTGCGGGATTCCAGGGAATGGCCGCTCCTGTGCGGCGGATCACCAAAACCTTGGCGCCCACTTTTGTCTTGGCCAACGCTGCATCGGTATTGGCCTTCAAGGGAATTTTCTTCCCGCCGCGAATGCCTTCATCAGCGGTAATGATGAACCGGCTGTCGGCATCATCCATGCGGCCTGCAATTGAATCGGGCGAGAAACCGCCAAACACGATGGAATGAACCGCGCCAATGCGCGTGCAGGCCAACATGGCGTAGGCCGCTTCCAGAATCATCGGCAGATAAATGGTGACGCGGTCGCCTTTCTTGACGCCATTTTTTTTCAGGACATTGGCGAAGCGGCAGACATGTTCATGGAGCTCACGATAGGTAACCTTGCGGTCATCATAGGGATTATCGCCTTCCCAAATGAGCGCTGTCTGGTTTCCACGCTTTTTCAAATGGCGATCAATGCAATTATAGGAAACGTTCAACAGCCCATCTTCATACCACTTGATCGACACATCAGGATAAGCAAAGGAGACATTCTTGATTTTCTTGGGAAACTTGAACCAGTCAATGCGCTTGGCTTCCTTGGCCCAGAATTTCTCGGGGTTCTTTATCGATTCCGCATAGGTTTTCTTGTAAGATTCTGCTGTTACATAGGCGCGTTTTTTCCACGCAGCGGGGACCGGATAGAGATGCTCAGTCATGACGTTTTGACTCCCTAGACAGTCTGTTTCGACAGACTTTTTCATATGTTTCACTATAGCCTGCCCGAGGTTTTATGAAAGTACCATGCGGTGAAAAGGCCCAATCATTTTATTTCATTCCTGCTGCTGGGCATGTTTTGGGCTGTCAGTCCCTCAGTGTACAAGCATCTTGCAGATGTAAGAATGCCGGTGTCGCACTCCGTCGTCATGTCGGGCCTCGCCGTCGGTACCATCATGCTTGGGATTGTCGTGGCGCGCAGCGGGTTTCGCTCAATTGACAAACGGGTTGTCGCCTATGGTTTTGGTTGCGCGCTGTTGATGAACATTCCATTCGGACTGCAACTCACCATGGCGGGACATGTACCTGCCACAGAACTTTCCATCATCATCACGCTATCCCCGTTCTTTGCTTTTCTCGTTGCGAGCGTCATGAACCATGAGAGGCCGACAGGGAGACGGCTGGCTGCGATTAGCCTCGGCTTTCTTTCAACCCTGGTTCTGATCCTGTCACGAGAAGGCACACTTTCGGGGCGGATTTCTTGGCCGCTCATTTTCTCCCTGCTCATTCCGTTGCTTTATTCGATCTATAATACTTTCGCGGCGCGGGCTTGGCCGAAGGGTGCGGACACGATCCAGGCAGGGGCATTTGAGAGCCTTTGGTCGGGCCTCATTGCCGTGCCATTTCTCTTGTGGTTTGCGCCTCTTTCAAGCTCCAGCACCCCAGCGCTTTACGACTATTGGGCGCTGGGCGCTTTGAGCCTGATGTGGGTGGTGGAGCGTCTGGTCTATTTCTCTTTGATCACGCAGAAGGGCGCTGTCTACACTGTGCAGGCCACCTATGTTTCGACACCTGCTGCCGTAATTATTGCGGCCGTGTTTTTTGGTGGGGCTACGGACTATTGGCTGTGGGTTTCGCTCGCCCTCTTAATGGTGGCACTTTATCTCAACAATTCTGGCACCTCCACCAAACCGAAATTTGCCTGACGCGTCAGGATTCTGTTAAGAGCCCAGCATGAAAATGCCTCAACATTTTTTCCATTCGCTTTCGCTCGGCCTGTTCTGGGGGGTCACACCGAGCCTTTATAAATATCTTGCCGAGATCAACATGCCCGTGCTGCATACGATTTTTTATTCCGGAATGATCGTCGGCCTGATCATGCTTGGATTTGCCATCACACGTGCGAGCCATCGCAAATTTGACCTTCGCGTTGTGGCTTACGGATTTGGCTGTGCGGCTTTGATGAACACGCCATTTGCCATCAATCTCGTATTGGCGGGCTATGTTCCACCGACAGAACTTTCAATCATCGTCACGCTGGCGCCATTTTTCAATTATGTGTTTGCGCTCTCAATCCGCCATGGCAGCGCCACACCGCGAAAGCTCTTGGCCACCGTGTTTGGTTTTTCGTCAACGCTGGTGTTGATCCTGTCGCGCGAAGGCGTGATTTCGGGGCACATTTCATGGCCACTCATTGCTTCACTTTCCATTCCGCTGCTTTACAGTGTCTATGACAGTTTTGCGGCCCATGCCTGGCCCAAGGGGGCCGACACCATTCAGGCGGGTGCCTTTGAAAGCCTATGGTCGGGGGCGATTGCGTTTCCGCTGATTTTCTGGTTCTCGCCTTTTGCAGCACCGGGAAATCCAACACTGCTGCAACATTGGGCGGTTGTCTTGCTGGCCCTGACGTGGGTTGTTGAGCGTGTGGTGTTCTTCACGCTGATCACCGAGCGGGGTGCCGTTTTCACTGCGCAGTCGATTTACATTTCAACACCCACGGCCGTCGTTATGAGCGTGCTGTTTTTTGGTGGCGGCACGGACATTTGGCTTTGGGTTTCTCTCGCCATTCTGATGGGCGCGGTTTATCTCAATAATTCTGGCGAAGCTGCCACACCGCAGAACGCTTGATCTCGGCATCTTCAAGATCACGCGAGACGGGCACGGAGAACTCGGCACATTTTTCCAACTTGTCCTTGGGCAGATAGCTGCGGCCCGGATCGCCGATGAGCACTGTCATGCCCTTGGCTTTGGCGTTTTCGGCGAAGGCAAAAACCCGAGCGGCCAGTTCCTTTTCGTAAAAGAGATCGCCAATCAGCAACACATCGGCATCTGGCAGAGGTGCGGCCAAAAGATCATCAGTGGTTACGGACATGGATACGTTGTTCAAAATTGCATTCAGCCTCATCGCAGCAGCTGAAAAGGGATCAATGTCGGCGGCGAGAACAGAACTTGCTCCGGCTTTCATAGCGGCGATGCCCACAAGGCCCGAACCTGAGGCCAAATCAACTACCGATTTTCCGCGAACGATTTCGGGATGATCGAGAATGTAGCGCGCCAGTGCTTGGCCGCCTGCCCAGGCGAAAGCCCAGAACGGCGGCGCCAGGCCCATTTCGCCCAATTCTTCTTCAGTCTTTTGCCACAGAGGGACTGATTCATGGGCAAGATGAAGTTTCACTTCCGGAACCAATGGCGGAGACAGAATTTCGGTTTGGGCCGTTATGAAATCCGCATGTTTGGCGTTCAAGCCAAGCCACCCATTTTCAAGATGTGCTTCCATTCAGCTTCAGTGACGGGCTGCACTGAGAGCCTTGAGTTTTTTACCAGCACCATTTCGGATAGCTTGGCTTCGAGCTTGATCTCATCGAGCGTCACAGGATTTGCGAATGGCTTTACCGCACGGATGTCCACACATTCCCAGGCTGGCGCATCGGCCGTGGAATCAGGATGAACCAGTTTGCACACCTCAACAATGCCCACCGCCGCCTTGCCGATATTGGAGTGATAAAAGAAACCCTGCTCACCCAGCTTCATCAAGCGCATATTATTGCGCGCCTGATAATTGCGAACGCCAGTCCATTCCTCGCCCTTGCTCCCCTTGGCGACTAGGTCATCGAAGGAAAACACATCAGGCTCGGATTTGAACAGCCAATAGGCCATTACTTGTTCTCCGGATTATTCAAAGTCCAATTCCACTGACGAATTTCAACCGATTGAAACAGACCTGCCTTGGCGTAGGGGTCTTGGGCGGCAATGGCTTTTGCTGCGTCGAGATTGTCGGCGTTGACGACGACAAGGCTGCCGTTCATTTTTTCGTCGGTGCCCAAAAATGGCCCTGCGATTTTCAGATTGTCACCAAGGGACTTCAGAAACGCGACGTGGTCCGGCCTGGCCGCCATGCGGATTTCGAGACTGTTGGGTTTATCGGTGCAGATCAAGGCAAAGAGCATGTTCAATCCTTTTTGAATTCAGTGCGCAAAGGGCGGGCCAATAGTTTTTTCACTTCATCGCCGGGTTTTGAGCCGTGGTCAACAATGGCTGACACAGCCTCAACAATCGGCATTTCGATCTGGTGCTGGCGGCTGAGTTTTGCGGCGATGCTGGCGGTGAACGCGCCTTCAACCACGCCTTTGGAATGAGCCAATGCGTCCACAACAGATTGACCCTGTCCCAGCGCCAGGCCGAAACTGTAATTGCGTGATTTCGTTGATGAGCAGGTCAGCAGCAAGTCACCCAGACCAGAAAGTCCCATCAAGGTTTCAGGCTTGGCACCCAGCTTTCTCCCAAAGCGCGACAATTCTGCAAAGCCCCTCGTGGTCAGCGAGGCGCGCGCACTGTCGCCAAGTTTCAGTCCATCTGAAATGCCACAGGCAATGGCGAGCACATTTTTCATGGCGCCCCCAATTTCAACACCCGCCACATCATCCGTGGCGTAGATGCGGAAGGTGGGCAGCGAAAAAACTTTGGCCCAATGGCTGG
>JBDSTO010000150.1:0-6002 GCA_039928255.1 Aestuariivirga sp.
AACCCAATGCAGCGAATGCGTTCTCCGGATCAACCTTGTAGGCCGCCTTGTAGGCATCCATGAACTTTTGCACCTTGGGAGTGGCACCTGCACCAATATAGGAGTGCGTGGTGAAGTAAGCGCCTTCGGCAGCCTTGCCACCCACTTCGAGAAGCAGCGGCGAGTCATAACCGTCGCCACCGACAACGGGAACATTGATGCCAGCCTGACGCAGTTGCTTGAGGATCAATGTTACTTCGTCAACGAGCGATGATGCATAGATGAAGTCCGGAGGTGTCGGCAGAGCCTTGATCTTGGCGATCTGTGCCGTGAAGGTTTTATCGCCCGTCTTGTAGGTATCCTTGCCCAACAGCTTGCCGCCGCCGTGCTCAAAAGCCTTTACGAAATAATCAGAGAGCAGCGTTGTATATTCGGTGCCCAGATCCGTCAGCAGATAGCCCGTCTTGGCCTTGAGATTGTTCAAGGCAAATTCAGCGCCGACAGCGGCCTGAACGTTATCGCCAAAGCAGGCGAGGAACACTTCATCGCCAAGCTGGCTTGGAAGCTTGGGCGAGGTTGCGCCCGGCGTGATCAGCGGAATTTTGGCTTTCTGAATTTGTGGACCGATGGCCAGAACTGAATCTGAATCCGAGAAGGCAACAATACTAACAACCTTGTCGCTGTCGATCAATTGGCTGGCCACAGTCGAGATCACCGTGGCATCGCTCTTGGTATCATAGACCACAAGTTCAATCTGCTGGCCCAGGACACCGCCCGCGGCATTGATTTCAGTGGCAGCAAGCTTGCCACCGTTCAACATTGGATTGTCGAGTGAGGCCGCATTGCCCGTCAAGTTGGCTGGAAAACCAATCTTGATTGTGTCGGCAGCAAAAGCCCTGCCGGTAGTCGCCAGCACAAGTGCTGTCGAGAGGCCCAAACCGAGGGCGTTACGTCGAGTGATATTCGTCATCATACTTCTCCCTGTTTAATTTGACTCTTTGCCGATCGTCTAAAAAACCCGAATGATAATTCGCGTTCTCCCATGATGCCCTTCGGCCGGAAAATCATGATCAAAATAAAGATGAAACCCAGAACAATCTGGCTGGCCCCAAAAAGTGCCGGAATGGTGATGTGTCCAACTGTGAAGCCTCGTTCCACCGAACGCAGAAGCTCCGACAGCAGGGATACGCAGATGACGCCAATCAACGCGCCAGACAATGAGCCCATGCCGCCCAGCACTAGCATGGCAATCAAATTCATTGTCATCGCAAAGTAGAATGTGACAGGCGAGAATGAGCCGAGATAATGCGCGTAGAGGGAACCGCCCACGCCTGCAAAGAACGCACCGATGGCAAAGGCGGTGAGTCTTGTCTTCAACATGTCAATGCCGATGGCGCTGGCGGCAATCGTATCATCGCGCACCGCTTTCATGCGGCGTCCAAAGGGTGAATAGACCAGCCGCCAAAGCACAAACAAGGTGATGGCCAGCCAGCCGAAAACCCAGGGAAGCGTGGTTTCAAGCGGAACGCCTGTAAAGGTGCGTGCACCACGGGTGAAGTCACTAGCGTTGATCAGCACCACGTTGACGATAATCAGAAAGCCCATGGTTGCCACTGAAACAAAATAGCCCGACAGGCGCATAAGCGGATAACCCACGATGATGGCCAGCAAGGCTGTAAAGCCCCCGGCCACCAATGTGGCGGGCAGAAACGGCAGGCTGAACCAGTTTAAAAACGCGGGCAGATGGGGCAACAACGATGCCTTCTGCGCCACCGTCAAGGACAGGATGCCCGAGAGATAGGCGCCCGCACCGATGAAGCCCACATGACCCAGAGAAAACACGCCGGTGAAGCCATTGCTCAAAGAGAGCGACAATACGAAAATTGAATTCAGTGCGATGATCAAAAGGATGCGCACGAAATAATCGCTCATCACAAAGGGCGCGCCAAAGGCAACAGCCGCCATCAACCCCAAGACCAATACGCAAATGATTACGCGCGCCATCACAGCTTGATCTCCCGATTGGGCTGTAACAATCCACCGGGGCGGAACAGCAGGAAGGCGATCAGGAGTGAAAACACAATGGCATCACGATAAGGCGTGATCGCATCGGGGAGGAACGCCACGATAAAAATTTCAAGCGCGCCCAGCATGAAGCCACCGACCAGGGCGCCCGCTATTGAACCAAAGCCGCCGATGATCGCCGCGACAAACGCCTTGAGCAACGGCGTGAAACCCATTTGCGGCTGGATGACGCCCGCCTGTGCGGCCCAGAGCACACCTGCAAGTCCGGCAAAGCCCGACGCCACAACGAAGGCCACGATAATCAACCGGTTGACATCAAGGCCCACAAGTTGCGCTGCCGCCATGTCTTCCGAAGCGGCGCGCATGCCAAGGCCCAAGGTTGTCTTGGTGATGAACCAACCCAGCCCAATGAGCGACACCAGCGTCAACGCCAGAGTCAGAATGTTGATGCTGGTAAACGTGATGGCACCGCCTAGCAATTGCCAGGAGTCATTCAATGCTGCGGGCAGCGGGAAATTCCTGGGCGATGATGAGAAAACAAGAATGCCAAAATTCTCGAGAATATACGTGACAGCAAGACTGGTCAAAAGCCTTGTGACGTCAGGGGCATTGCGGATGGGGCGATAGGCGATGCGCTCAATCAGGAAGCCTGCAAATGCCGCCCCCACGATGCCGCACAACAGCGCAGGAACGAATGGCATTCCAAGGCCGATGAGCAAGACCGTGGTGAAGGCCCCGACCATCATCACATCGCCATGGGCAAAGTTGGTGAGTTTCAACACACCAAAGACAATGGAGAGACCAACCGCAACCAAAGCATAGAGGCTGCCAAGACTGACCGCATTGATGACCTGTTGCAGGATATATTCAAACCCACTCATGAGGCTGCTCCCAGATAGGCTTGTGCAACACGATCATCCGACTGGAGCTCACTGGAGCTTCCCTCCAACACGACAGAGCCCGTCCGCAACACGTAGGCACGGTCCGCGAGTTGTAGCGCAAGCTTCATGTTCTGTTCGACGAGCAGCATGGTCATGCCTTGCCGCTTCAATTCGGCCAGCGCCTCGAAAATGTGTTTGACCAGCAGGGGCGCAACGCCAAGCGATGGTTCATCCAGCAGCAACAGTTTCGGCGCTGCCATCAAGGCGCGTGCCAGCGCCAATTGTTGTTGTTCACCGCCTGACAAAGTTCCGGCCAGCTGTGGGCGTCGTTCGCGCAGAATTGGAAAAAGCTCGAACATGCGTTCAGTGTCAGCAGCAATTCCGTCGACATCGCTGCGCGTGCAAGAGCCAAGGCGCAGATTTTCAGCCACGGTCAAACTTCCAAAGAGGCGGCGGCCTTCTGGGCTTTGCGCAATGCCAAGGCGCACGATCTGGACCGTGGGCAGGCTCGCAATGGAGCGGCCCGCAAAGGTGATATCACCAGCACGCGGCCGCGACAGGCCGGAGATTGTGCGCAGCGTCGTACTCTTCCCGGCACCATTGGCACCGAGCAACGCAACGACTTCGCCCTTATTGACGTGAAGCGAAATGCCTTTCAACGCGCGAACAGCGCCAAATGTCACCTGAAGGTTCTTAATGTTCAACAGGGATTGCACGGGTTCATTCATGGCCAAGATAGGCCTCCCGCACGCGTGGGTGATTGCGCACTTCTTCTGGCGTTCCCACACAGATCACTTCGCCCGTCGCCAGAACCTGAATGCGCTCGCACACTGTCATGATGAGGTCCATGTCGTGTTCAACCACCACAACCGTGATGCCGAACTTGTCACGGATCGAACGGATGAGGGCCACCAATGCAAGAGTTTCATTTGAATCGAGCCCGGCGGCTGGTTCATCCAACAGAAGCAATTGTGGCTCTGTCGCCATGGCGCGGGCAATCTCAAGGCGGCGCTGGTCACCATAAGGGAGATCAGATGCCAGACGGTTGGCCTGTGGCGTCAATCCCATGAAGTCCAGAAGCCTTGCACTGATGACCTCGGCATTTTTCAAGCGTGCATGATATTGGCTGCCGCGCACCACAGCACTCAATGGCCCAATAGGATATCGCAATTGTGCCGCGGCCAGAACATTCTCTGCAACGGTCAGGGACGAGAAGAGGCGCGAGCCCTGGAATGTCCGGGCAATACCAAGTTCCACAATCTTTGAGGTCGCCATGCCAACAATAGACTGGCCTTTGAATTTGATCTGTCCGCTGTTGGGTTTTGAAAACCCCGTAATCAAATTGAAGAAGGTGCTTT
This sequence comes from Aestuariivirga sp., assembly GCA_039928255.1. Classification (GTDB taxonomy): domain Bacteria; phylum Pseudomonadota; class Alphaproteobacteria; order Rhizobiales; family Aestuariivirgaceae; genus Aestuariivirga. The sequence goes on from JBDSTO010000150.1 coordinate 4,244, forward strand.
TCCCGGAGCCATTGGGGCCGATCACACCCAATATCTCATGCTCGCGCAACGTAATCGCGTGGTCCCGTAAGGCCACAAGCCCGCGAAAGGCCTTGGTGAGCCCGGATGTTTCCAACAGAACAGTGTTGGTGTCACTGTTGCGTTGCGGCTGCACAACCATCAGGTGCCCCCTCGCAAAAGCTCATCAACGAGAACGGATGTTTCGGCCTGCCTGCAATAGCCTTTAAATGCTGCCAGAGCGTTTTGATGGCGGGACTCGCTGTCGGTGGTGCAGGCGTCGATGGGGCAGACCATGCGAAAGCCCCGATCAGCACCGTCGCGCACCGTATGGTCGATGCATTGATCGGTCAGAAAGCCTGTCACCACAACCGTATCAATGCCGATGTTGCGCATCAGATATTCAAAGATCGTGGAGTTGAACAAGCTCGATGATGTTTTCGGCAAGATGATTTCATCACCGACAGGCCGAAGTTCGTCGATCACTTCCGTCTCAGGACTTCCTGCTGCGAAATGGAAATCGGATTGTTTGTAATCAAGACTGCGGTCGCGGCCATCCTGCGTGAGGCTGGCAATCACTGTATATATGATCTCGGCCTTGGCCTTGCGCCCTGCCGCAATGAGTTTCGCCATATTGGGGATGGCGATGTCCTTTGCGGTTTGATGGAAATAGGGCCGCTTTGAAGCAGCGCCCGCATTAAAAATTCCTTTTTGCGTGTCGATGAGCAAGATTGCAGTTGTCTGTGGATCAAGCGGAGATTGGCGCGCGGGCATGATGGCCTTCATGACTTCACCGCCATCATATTTGCATAAGCTTCGCGGATAACGCCCACCAATCGCTCGGCCCAGGCGCGCTGTCCGGCGGCAGTTGCAATCAAGTCCTGCCGGATTTCAAATTCTGCATAGGGAAGCCCACGTTTTTCACCGTGGATGGGAATGGAATAGTCGCGCTCCATGTCAACGCCATAAGGTTCGTTGCGGCCAATGACGATGTCACTTTGTTTTTCCAACGCGGCCAGAACATGATTACTGAAGCGTGCGTCTGCATCATAACACAGGCCCACATGCCATGGCCTTGCGAAAGGCTTTGCCAACAGCGATGGCGTGAAACTGTGCATGGCCAGCAGCACGACCGGCAGGCCCTGGTTTTGCCTGTCATCAAGCCGCGAAACAATTTCGCGGTGATAAGGATGGGCAATTTCAGAATGGCGCATGATGCGCGCCGCTTCATTGAGCCCGATATTGCCAGGCACCGCTGTTCCATCGGAAACGAGTGCTATTGAATCGGGCGATGTGTCCAGCCGATTGCATTCCACGACCAGCCGTGAGTAACGCTGGAAAACCAGTGGTGCCATCAGCATGTCGCTCAGAATTTCACTGACGCCCAGAATGCCAATGTCATATCCGATGTGACGCTCAAGCTCGCTGTTGGGCAGGCCCAAATTTTTTAGCGCCGAGGGCACTGCGTTTCCGGCATGGTCGCAAATCAAAAGGAATGGCGAGGACGAATTTTCATTGCGCAGGCCAACGGGCGCTGGATCCTCGGCGCCTAACAGATTTTCAGTGACCTGTGCGGCTTGGGCCATGCTCAATAGGCCTTTGCATAGATGCGGCACAGCTCATCCATGTCTGTGTCGTTGGTCATTGAAAGCTCACCGCGCTTGTGAATGAGATAGGCATTGGCAAGCACGGGGCCCATCCAGCCCATCGCTTTGTCGTCGGCCTCCAGCGCGTCCAATGCTTCACTTAACGTGCGCGGTAA
>JBDSTO010000151.1:0-7672 GCA_039928255.1 Aestuariivirga sp.
AAGCATTTGCCTAAGGAACAAAAATGACAAAAGAAATTCGCGTGCCGGCATTGGGCGAAAGCGTTACCGAGGCCACCATTGGCAAATGGTTCAAGAAGGAAGGCGACGCCGTCAAGGTTGATGAGCCCCTGGTCGAACTCGAAACCGACAAGGTGACCGTTGAAGTTCCCTCGCCTGTCTCGGGCAAACTCGAAAAGATCAACGCAGCTCCCGGTGCAACCATTGCTGTTGGCGCGCTGTTGGGTTCAATTGCCGAAGGCGCTGCAGGCATCTCTGCATCTGTTCCGGCAAAACCCGCCACACCTACGCCACCAACGCCGCCCACACCACCGCCTGCCCCGATGGCGGCAAAACCGGCCGATTCCACGTTGTCTCCTGCCGTGCGCAAGGCCGTAGTCGAAAACAATCTGAACCCCGCCGATATTTCAGGCACCGGCAAGGATGGCCGCATCACCAAGGGCGATGTTATCGCCACGCTGGAAAAGCCAGCAGCCCCTGCTCCGGTTCAACCCGTGTCACTGCCTGCTGCCAACGCCTCATCGGGCACGGAAGAGCGCGTGAAAATGTCGAGGCTGCGCCTGACGATCGCGCGCCGTTTGAAAGACGCACAGAACACGGCCGCCATGCTCACCACCTTCAATGAAGTGGACATGTCAGCCGTCATGGCGCTTCGCAATCAGTACAAGGATGTGTTTGAGAAGAAGCATGGCGTAAAACTGGGCTTCATGAGTTTTTTTGTGAAGGCCTGTATTCAAGGCTTGCGTGATGTCCCCGCCGTCAACGCCGAGATTGATGGCGAAGATATTGTCTACAAGAACTTCTATAACATCGGCGTGGCCGTCGGCACCGACAAGGGCCTTGTGGTTCCGGTTCTGAAAGATGCGGAGAATCTGTCTTTTGCCGGGATTGAAAAATCCATTGCGGCCTATGGCAAGAAGGCGCGTGACGGTCAAATTCAGATCGCCGATATGCAAGGCGGCACATTCACCATTACCAATGGCGGCATTTATGGCTCGCTGATGTCCACGCCCATTCTCAATGCCCCGCAGAGCGGCATTTTGGGAATGCACGCCATTAAGGAACGCCCCGTTGCTGTAAATGGCCAGGTGGTGATCCGCCCGATGATGTATCTCGCTTTGTCTTATGATCACCGCATTGTTGACGGCAAAGAGGCCGTGACATTCCTTGTGCGTGTTAAGGAAGGTCTTGAAGATCCGCAGCGCGCGATTTTGGATCTTTGATCATGGCCTATGATCTCATCATCATCGGCACAGGCCCCGGCGGCTATGTCTGCGCCATTCGTGCTGCACAACTGGGCCTGAAAGTGGCCGTCGTTGAAAAGCGCGCCACCCATGGCGGCACCTGCCTCAACATTGGCTGCATTCCATCAAAGGCCTTGCTTCACGCCTCGGAACTTTACGCCGAGAGCCAGCACAGTTTTGCCAAGATGGGCATTGTTGCCCAAACTACAATCGACTTTCCAAAGCTGATGACCTTCAAGCAGGAGGCCATTGACGGCAACACCAAGGGCATCGATTTCCTGTTCAAGAAAAACAAGATCGAAGTCATCCGTGGAACGGGAAAAATTCTGGGCGCTGGAAAAGTGCAAGTGGGCGAGACCATCCACGAGACCAAGAGTATCGTCATTGCCACGGGTTCTGATGTGGCCCGCCTCAAGGGCATCGAAATTGATGAAAAGCGCATCGTGTCTTCAACCGGCGCTCTTGAACTGGCAGAAATTCCAAAATCACTTGCCATCATTGGCGCAGGTGTCATTGGACTTGAGTTGGGCTCGGTCTATGCAAGGCTTGGCGCCAAAGTCACCGTCATTGAATTTCTTGATCGCATTCTGCCTGGTATGGACAGCGATGTGGCCAAAGCTTTCCAGCGCTTGCTAGAGAAACAGGGCTTCACCTTCAAGCTTTCAAGCAAAGTGACAGGTGCAAAAGCCTCAGCCAGCAGTGTCTCTTTCACAGTTGAACCTGCAGCCGGCGGTGCAGCTGAAAATCTTGATGCAGATGTCTTGCTCGTGGCCGTTGGCCGAATTGCGTACACGGATGGTTTAGGTTGTGAAACTGTTGGAATTGCGCGCGATACCCGCGGCCGCATCGAAGTGGGGGAGCACTACGAAACGAATATTGCCGGCATCTATGCCATCGGCGACGTGATCAAAGGCCCCATGTTGGCACACAAGGCCGAGGATGAAGGCGTGGCCGTGGCGGAACTACTCGCGGGCCAAGCGGGACATGTGAATTACGAGGTGATCCCAGGTGTCGTTTACACCTCCCCCGAAGTGGCAAGCGTTGGCAAAACCGAGGATGAACTCAAAGCCGCCGGCGCCAACTATAAGGCGGGCAAATTTCTTTTCATTGCCAATGGTCGCGCCAAGGCCAACCAGCAGACAGATGGCTTTGTTAAGATTTTGGCAGACGCCAAGACCGACAAGGTTCTCGGCTGCCACATCATCGGTCAACAGGCGGGTGAATTGATCCACGAAGTGGCTGTTTTAATGGAGTTTGGCGGTTCTGCCGAAGATCTGGCTCGCACTTGCCATGCCCACCCAACGCTTGCCGAAGCCGTGAAGGAAGCAGCAATGGCCGTGGCGGGACGATCCATTCATTCCTGATTAACCTTCCAGGATTTTTTAAATTTTACTTCAACCTGTAAACCAATTGCAAACTTAAGCCGCCCTATGAATAAGATACAAAGGGATGGGTTATGTCGAAAAAAGACATTGATATTCTGATATTGGACGACGACGTCGATTTGCTGACCAGCGTTGCTGAGCTTCTGGCCGATTGCGGCTACAAGGTAAAAGGCTTTGCTGATCCGGAAAGTGCTGTCGAATTTGCAGTCGACCAGACATTTGCAGTTGGCTTGTTCGACTTCCGTTTGGGCAGCTTGAAAAATGGCCTCGACGTTGTAGAGACCTTGCAGGTCATGGGGTCCAAAGCATCTTACGTGATGGTGACGGCTGACGTTGAACGCTCGACGCAGCTTCGTGCCGCCAGCCTCAAGGTTTTTGAATTCATGCGCAAGCCCGTCCAGCCCCAGGAATTGCTGGATACGGTGACCCGCGCCATGGAATACCAGGAAAAACTGGCAGCTTAGGCGGAATGACTTTTCTTGAAAAAGTCATTCTCGCTTCAAGTGATTGCTGTTGGCCCGATTGACGGACTCTAGAAACCGCCAATCGGCTTTGGTTTCGTCCCATCTGAAAATCGTCCGAAGCGAAACGGTGCCGGGTCAACGCAGGGCGTCTCTCCCGTCACGATCTGCGCCATTAATTTTCCAGCGCCCGGCCCAATGCCAAAACCATGCCCTGAAAAACCTGACGCCATATAGAGCCCCGGCAATTGCGTGATAGCTGAAATCACTGGCACTGCATCGGGTGTGGCATCAATCATTCCGCCCCAGCGTTCAGCGACTTGCACAGGCGCAAAAGCGGGCAAAACCACCTTCAATCTCGCCAGCGCTTCATCAAGAATTTTGTGTGACGGCTCGGGATCAAGAATACGAATGGTCTCAAATGGCGAAATCTCGTCCAGCGCCCAACGCCGCTTCAATTTTGCCTCCGTGAAAAACTGCTTGCCCACGCGAAAGCGAAAGCCGCGCCAGTTTAGTGAAAGCGCGGGAAGGAATGCTCCAAAATATTTGAAACTCGCGGGCACGATATCAATGGTTGAACTGACATTGTGCGTGACCGTGAAACCGCCATCAGCACGTTTTCGCACTGCAAATTTGTCGCCGGAAAATGTTGTGGTGTAGCCATTGTCCAATGGCGTTGTCCGCTGCACTGAGCCCAATACGCCAAGTTGCGGGAATGCAATACCATGATTGGCCAAAAAATGCCGCGACCAATACCCTCCAGCTTGCACAGCAGCCCGGCAGGAGATTGCGCCTCGTTCGGTCACGACAGCAGAGACCACCCCACCAGTGGTTTCAACGCCCCGTGCCGCGCAAGACGTAAAAATTTGCCCGCCCTTTTTCTGCAGGGCCCGCGCCATGGCAGGAACAGCGATGAAAGGTTCGGCACGGCCATCACTGGGCGTGTAGAGCCCCGATTTGAACGACCCGGTTGCTCCTGGAATAATCTCATCAAGCTCAGCACCCGAGACAATCTTGCTGTCAATGCCGGCAGGCTTGGCATGGCAATCAAGCCAAGTCTCATTGTCTGCCAGTTCTTTCTCGTCCTGTGCGAGATAGGAAATGCCGCAAACCTGCAAACCCGTGTCAGCACCAACCCTGGCGTTCATGCCACGCCACAGGCGCAAAGATTCCTGCATGAGCGGAATTTCCCTTGGGTCGCGCCCCATCTGGCGAACCCAGCCCCAGTTGCGGCTGGATTGTTCGGCGGCGACCTCACCTTTTTCCACCACAACAACGCGAAGGCCACGTTCAGCCAATTCCAGCGCAGTTGAAATTCCGGCAATGCCCGCACCAATCACCACAACATCGGCAGATTTGGGCAAAGCCTCACTGGATTGAACGACGTCGATTTTTATCATGATCGCAGTTTAGCGCGAACCGAAGGCCTTTGCATATTGTTCCAGCAAATGTTTTCGATTTACTTCGGTATAGATTTGCGTGGAGGACAATGATGCATGGCCGAGCAGATCCTGAATGACGCGCAAATCCGCCCCATTGCCCAGAAGATGCGAGGCGAAGGAATGTCGAAGAGCATGAGGCGTTGCCGTATCGGGCAGGTTGAGCGCACCGCGCATGCGCTCCATGAGCAGCTGGATGATACGCGCAGACAGTGGCCCACCCTTAGCTCCGCGAAACAACGGCTGGCCACGCAACAGCGGAAACGGGCAAAGCTTTTGATAGGCCGCCACGGCTTCGCTCGCCACGCCAACCATCGGCACCATGCGCTGTTTGCCGCCTTTACCCGTGATGACCATGGGATTCGATGAAACTTGCGCCGGTGTCAGTGATAGCGCCTCAGAAATACGAAGCCCGCAGGCATAAAGCAGCGTCAACACAGCGGCATCACGCGCCTTGACCCAAGGGGCTGCCGCATCCGAATTGAAATCCTCGGCTTCTGAAACCTGTCGCGCTTGCGCCTCCCCCAAAGGTCTTGGCACGGAATGGGCAATCTTGGGAGAGCGCACAGCAGATAAGGCTGCACAGGAAAATGCGCCTGATTTTTCAGCGTGGCGAAAAAAAGAACGCAGGGCTGAGAGTTGGCGCGCAAGGGAACGGCTTTCCACACCAGAATTCCTGCGTTTTGCAAGGAAGGCTCGAAAATCCGAAGCGGTCAATCCACCCAGGGCTTTCTGGTCAGCGGGTTCCCCCAGATGATCAGCAAGGAAATGCCCAAACTGGCCAAGGTCACGCGTGTAAGCTTCCAAAGTCTTTGGCGCCATACGGCGCTCAGCCTTCAACATGGAAAGCCACGCCTTGGCCACAGGGGCCACATCGACAGCAAAGCCAAATTGCGTGAGTTCATCAGCCATAAAAGTACACTAGGCGGCAAATGGATTCCGACAGGTTAAAGCCTCATGCCTGGACCACGACTTGATCAAAATAGCTGACAACAGGAAACGGATCATAGAAACCATGCAGCAGGTCCTTCCACTGTTGATATCGCTCGGATTTGCGGAAACCGTCTCTATGATCCGCAATACTGTCCCAGCGAACCAACAGCAGATACTGGTGGGAAACTGCTGCATTTCGCCTGATCTCTAAGCCTTGAAAACCGGGGCTTGCCGAAATCAGGACCATCGCCTGCTGAAGTGCCCTCTCGAAGTCCGAGACCTTGCCCGGTACGACGTTCAGCAACGCATGCTCAATGATCATGCAATCGTCTGGCCCGTCTTCTTCCAGTCGGCGAGGAACATTTCAATGCCCTTGTCGGTCAACGGATGCTTGACCAGCGATTTCAAAACAGCAGCCGGTGCTGTGGCATAATCAGCCCCGATCAAGGCAGCTTCCTTGACGTGATTTGCACTTCGAACCGACGCAACCAGAATGTTGGTATCATAATCATAGTTGTCATAGATCTGGCGGATCTCGGCAATAAGCTCCATGCCATCCATGTGAATGTCATCAAGCCGACCGACGAAGGGTGAAATGAATGTGGCCCCAGCCCGCGCCGCGAGCAAAGCCTGAATCGGTGAGAAGCACAGCGTCACGTTGACCATTGTTCCATCTGCGGAGAGGGTCTTGCAGGCCTTCAAGCCATCAAGCGTCAACGGCACCTTGATGGTCACGTTCTTCGCAATCTTGCGCAGAATATTGGCCTCTCTCATCATGCCGTCAAAATCAAGGGCTGCTACTTCGGCAGAAACCGGCCCGCTCACCACCGTGCAGATTTCTGCAACAACCTCCTTGAACGGCCGCCCGGTCTTAGCAATCAGCGATGGATTTGTAGTAACACCATCAACCAGGCCCAAAGCCTGCAATTCACGGATTTCGGCGACATCGCCGGTATCGGCAAAAAACTTCATGGTTCAATCCTCCTGCAGCAGAACAAGCCTGTCTCTGATGAATTGGACAGAGCCTTGTCGCAATGATCTGCCATCCAGCATAGTCACCTGTGTGACAAGTCGCAAACTATTGGTTCGAAACACAGCGTCGGCCGCATGGAGGTCCTCCAGCGAAAGCATGGCTTCTTCGGCAACAAGACCCAGGTTTTTTGCGTGTTGCATAAGTTTGGCCCGGGCAATGCCCGGTAAAATGCCTTGGTCAGCTGCGGGCGTGAACAATTGTTTATCTTGGAGCACGAACAAGTTGCCGATAGTGGTGGAGGCAACGCGTCCTGAGGTATTGAGCATCAAGGCGTCGTCAGCTCGGGCTATCACCTCCCGCGATGCGGCAATCGCATCAATATAAGACAAGGTTTTAAGGCGCGACGAAGGTGCGGTTTCATTGCGTGTGATGGTTGTTGTGGCGAGGGTGATTGTTTGCGGCGTACTGGGGGCATCAAATTTCGCAAGACTGATGAGCAAGCTGGGGCTGCGTCCCGATCCCGAAAGCATCCGACCTGGAACGAGCCCACGTGTCAGCATCACACGCATCACCTCGTGAGCGCCGCCCGACTTTTCCAGGACTGTCGCTATCGAAGATCGCAACAAGGTTTCATCAAATCCGATTCCAAGTTCACGAGCCGCATTAGCCATCCTTTGAAGATGTTCCGAAAGCCACACCGGTCTTACATTCAAAACTGCGATTGTCTCGAAGAGCCCATCACCCAGCGTCAAGCCGCGATCACCAGCATCCAGCGAAATTTTACCCGAAGTGAACTGGCCATTGAACCAGATGATGCTCATCCCACCACCTTCAGGAAATTGGAGATCATGTCATAACCATGTTCCGTGAGAATGGACTCCGGGTGAAACTGAACACCAAATGTGGGGTGCGTTTTATGCTGCAATCCCATGATCTCCCCTTCAGCACTCCTGGCCGTAACGAACAACTCCGTGCCCTCAACATCCTCGACAATCAATGAGTGATACCGCCCCGCTGAAAATCCCTGCGGCAGGTCGGTGAAAACTCCGGTACCATTGTGGGTGATCTCTGAGGCTTCGCCATGCAAGGGCCGCTTGGCCCGAACGACCTGACCCCCAAACACTTCCCCCATCACCTGATGGCCAAGGCACACACCCAGGATCGGAATCTTGCCTGAAAATTCCCGCACAATGGAAAGCGATGCCCCTGCCTCTTGGGG
>JBDSTO010000152.1:0-12018 GCA_039928255.1 Aestuariivirga sp.
AGTGTCACATGGTGGGCGGCGGGTTTGATTATCTCCTGAAGATTCGCGTGAGCGACATGAATGAATATCGCGCCATTCTGGGTGGCGTGCTGGGCAACCTGCCGATGGTTGAAGCCACGCATTCCTACTTTGTGATGGAAGAGGTGAAAGAAAGCCCCGTCCTTCCTATCGCCAAGGCGCATCCATAATGGCACCGAAGATCATCCGCAATGTTGAAAGCCTGCGCCGCGAGACTGCCAAATGGCGAGCCGAAAATTTGCGCAGCGCACTGGTGCCTACCATGGGCGCTTTGCATGAGGGCCATTTGAAACTGGTGCGCGAAGGGTTTCGCAATGCCGACCGCGTCATCACGACGATTTTCGTCAACCCAAAGCAGTTTGGCGCACATGAAGACCTGTCGCGTTATCCGCGCGATGAAGAGGCCGACGTTGCCAAGCTTGCCGAGGAAGGCGTGAACCTGGTTTTTGCGCCCGGTCCTGACGCCATTTATCAACCCAATTTTGCGACCACAGTGCATGTTGATGGCCCCGCCAAAGCGGGACTTGAAGACAAGTTTCGTCCCCAGTTTTTTGATGGCGTGGCAACAGTTGTGGCCAAGCTTTTCATCATGGCGAACGCCGATTTCGCCATGTTCGGCGAGAAGGATTACCAGCAGTTGATGGTGGTCAGGCGCATGGCGCGGGATCTCAACATTGCGACTGAAATCGTCGGTGTTGAGACGGAACGCGAAAGTGATGGCATGGCCATGTCGTCGCGCAACAGCTATCTTACAAAGCATGAGCGCGGACAGGCGACCGCTATTTTCAAAAATCTCAATCAAGCGGCTGAACGCATTCGCAATGGTGGCAAACAGCAAACTGCCACGCGGGCTGCTGCACGTTCCCTCACCACCTTGGGCTTCAAGGTTGATTATGTGACGGCGCGCAATGCCGAGACCTTGGCTGTTCCCACCGATGCGGGTGAGCCCTTGCGGCTTCTTGCTGCGGCATGGTTGGGCAAGACGCGGCTGATTGATAATATCGCCGTTTAGAGAAGGCCCAGCTCCGCCAATTCGCGGCGCATTTTTTCGCTGATTCCGGCGGCCGTTGCGCCTTTGCTCAGATCAGGGGGCGCATCCGCCTCTTCCAGATACCGCCAGCCTTGAAAGGCGCGGCGGGGCACAGGCCGTACTGGAATGATTTTCGGCTTGAAGACGATGCGGCAACGCTCAACGCCGTCAGCTCCTGTAACAGGCTCCAGATCGGCGATGGGCTGGCGGCACAGGATCATGCCGCGGATCACCCAATAGAGCGAGCCGCCGGGCAAAATCTCTTCTTTGCGGCGCGGGAACATGCGCGTGACATGGTCAAGTGTTTCCCTGCCGTGCTTCACATCCTCGAGCCATTGTTCCATCTGGGAAAGCTCGCTTACGCCAACGCAGAGTTTCACCAAATTCAAAGCCATGTCATAGTGCCTCTAGATCAAACTGATTTTTGACAGAATCGTCAAAAGTCAGAAAAGTTGATCGACAATTATGACCACAGGCGATTTTGACTTTTCAACGAAAAGTCAAAACGCTTTAGTCATGGCTTTGAGAATAGCGCAAAGCGTGGCAGCATTGAAGAATGAAGGGCGGTAATCCCCAGCCCATTAGAGGAACATAAAATGAGCACAGCCGTTGCCAAAGTCATTGAACTCACGGCCTCATCGCCAAAATCCATTGAAGATGCTGTTGAAAACGGCATTCGCCGCGCCGACGACACGCTCGATAACATCGAGGGTGCATGGGTGCAGGACATCAAGTGCATCGTCAAAAATGGCAAAGTTGCCGAATGGCGCGTCAACATGAAGGTGACGTTCCTGCTGAAGTGAGACTGCTTCGGTAACTTTGCCTTTCACGGGCAATTGAACAGCCCTGCCCCAGTGGTGATTGGCCCTGGGGGTTGCCCGCGCCCATAGTCATGAGGTGATCACCCTCTTCATGGCAAGGCAACGTGCAAAATTCGCTCCATCGGCTTCAATTCGTTCAGTCCATCGAACAAGCAAAAGGTTTCGCGTCCTCGAAGACTGCTGCCGAATTGGCAGAGGAGTTTTCCTTTCTGGCGCGCTATCTTGGTGACATCCGCTTTGGCGCTGCGGTTCAGGATTTTTTACTGGAGGCTGCCTCATCAAAGGCCAAGAGCTTTCCCGATTTCATGGTCGGGAGGTTCAAGGCGTGGTCAGAGATTGGTGAGTTGGCGCGGCTTGAACGAAGCTTTCAACAGGCAGAAGGCGTTAGGGATGAAATCGGCGACAAACTTCGGCTGCACGCTTCTGCCGAGCTTTTGGTGTTCACCCAGAACACAACCAGCATATGGTCCTGCCTTGTTTGTGGTGAAGCTCCGCCGCGCCCCTACAAGCTTGACCAGCCGCAGCGTGTTGTGGTTTGGCAGCAAGATCAGATGCCGAGGTTTCGCATTCTGGGTGATGACGAAGCGAAAGATTTGGCCGCATTCCAAAAACGCCCCTCGCAAAAGTCACCTTATTTTCTGGGCTGGCTGGAAACGGGTCTGGCCGTCGCGTTGGCAAAATAAGCCAGATCAACTTCCTTGAATTGCAGGGAGTCTGTGACCTTGGTCCCGATGTTGAAGCGCACCATCAATTGGGTAAGGTGTTGGCCCTTGATCAGAACAATCTTCTTTGAAATGGCTTCGACCACGCCGCGCGCTGCTGGTGAAAAGTTTCCCGTGGTCACAAACACGCCCTTAGTCGCTCTATGGGCTTCCAATGCGCCTACAAAATCACGCACGGCAGAAACTGAAACCACAGTTCCTGGTTTCAATCTTTTGGCCTGCAGATAGAGCGCGTCGAGGCCGAGTTCATCGAGATCGATCACGCCATCAATGCCACCATCACCGCTCCGACCCAATTTTCGTGCCATGTCGCGGCGGCGGCCAGCGTAGCCCAGTGCCAGAACCACATCGATAATCAAATCTTCGAAGAACCCGCTGGATTGCACGTGAACATAAGCCAGCAGCTGGTCACAAAGCATGGTCTGCATGGTGGCATGGGCGTTGATGACCATGGTCCTTGTGGATGACTGAGCCAGCTGCAATTTTACATCCGGCGGACGGGCCAACATTTCACTTTGCAATTTGCGCAGCTCTTCAAATTGCTCCAGCTGCATCTGCTCATGCCACGGTGTCATAAAGTCCTTGAAGTCTTCGCTCATCGGCTACACCTCGATCGCCCGAGGAGAAGCCAAAAACAATAAGCGCAGGTTAACCCCGCGCTTATTGATTTAATCATTCACGATTGTTAGTTTTAACTCAACTTTCGGCTTTGCTTATGTAGCAAGATACACCACCAGTTTTAAATTTGGCGCAACCAGACTGTGCGGCTGACTGATTGTCGAAACCGGCAATTCGCACACGGTAGAAGATGCCCTTGGTGCCCAAATCGGCTTTGACGATGATGGGCTTCTGATCGGCGAGCACCTGATGCTTTTTCTGCATGGTTTTCCAGCTGGCCCATGCGGCATCCTCGCTGGCAGCTGAAGCAACCTGAATGGCCCAGCCAGAAGCTGGTGCTGCATCTGCAGTTTCATCTGCTGGAGGTTCCGCTACAGGGGCCGTAGCCGCAACCTTCTTTTGCATGACGGGCTTTTGAATACTCGCCGTTGTAGCGGGCTCGCTGGCATCATCTTCTGATGCGGCAACCGGAATGGCTGGAACATCTTCTACAGCTACAGCTGCAGGCGTGGCAACCGGCTGCTGCACTGCAGCGGCAACATCCTGCTGTTGGGGAACGCGATCAGTATAAAGCTTCTTTGCCTTCTTGAAGACGGGCGTTTCCGTTGCAGCCTCAAGAGCCAAATTTGATTGGTCAGCACCAGCAATGAGATTTGCAGGTGGTTCAATCCCTTTGGGGAAGGATGCCTTGCGAACGGTAGTTTCACCGCCTACCGCGCTGATTGAACCAACTTGCATATCATCAGCGGGCTCTACGGCTGGGGCATTCGTTTCCACACTGCTCATGGCATAGCTGGCGGGCGTGAAGCTTGGATCAGCATCGCGCGCGGCCTGCAGCATTTTGCGCTGGTCTTCTGGCCTGCGCAGAGCGGCATAGGTTTGGGCCTCGCCAAAATAGACACGAGCGGGTTGTGGATGTTTGTTCTTCAAAGCGCGTTCGTAGTCAGACAGCGCAAATATGAACTGGCCGCTTTGACGCAAGGCATTGGCGCGCGCCAGGAAGGCATGCGGGAATGTTGGGTTGAGAAGCAGCGAGGCCGTGTAATCTTCAATGGCCAAGGGCAGGCGCTGTGATGTCTGCTGGGCAAGACCGCGATTATAAAGTGCTGTGGCACGCAGTTCAGGCGACATGGCATCAAGATTCAGGGCTGCTGTATAATCGTCAATGGCAGCTTCGGGCTGGCCAGTCTGCTGATAGGCCAGAGCGCGATTGAGAAGCGCATTGGCCAGAACTTCTGCCTGCATGTCTCTTGATTCAATAGCGGCAGTGTAAAGTGTTACCGCGCGGGCAGCGTCACCGCCCGACAAGGCCTGATAGGCCTGACGCGAAAGCGTGGAAGAATCTGTGGCGAGGGCAGAGCCGGGATTTGCGACCAACGCAGCAAAAAATACGGAACTGACAAACGCAAGGGTTACGCGACGTACATTCATGATGCCTGATCATGGCGCGTTAAGGTTAAGGTTCCGTTGCCTAATTCTTAGCAGGAGGTGAACGCGGTGGCTCGATCAGCTCTCACGCATGGCATGCGCCAGCATGTCAGTCAGCGGCTTCACGAGATAGGAAAATGGCGAGCGCGCTTCCGTTTGAATGAACGCCTCAGCCGACATGCCGGGCTTCAATTTATTGTCGCCCAGCTTTTCCAACTCCTTGGCTGATATGGTGAGCCTGATTGCATAGAATGGTGGAGTTTGGCTGTCGGTGCGCGTTGTGTCAGCAGCAACTTGTGTCACCGTTGCATTGATCTCAGGGACCAGTCTGGAACTGAAACCATTGAAGCGGATGTGGGCAGGCTGGCCCTCATGCACGTGGTTGATGTCATTTGGCGTTACCTGCGCCTGCAAGACAAGATCATCATTGGCGGGAAGAACCATCATCAAGGTTTCGCCGGGCGCTACCACGCCGCCTTCCGTGTGAACCGACATCTGGTAGATTGTGCCGGTGATGGGGGCCTTGATCACCATACGACCAAGCCTGCTCAATGCAGCAACCTGCCTGCCTTCGAGTTCGGCAATTTTTGAATCGGTGTCGCGCAAGTCCGTCAGCGCCTGATTCCGAACCTCTTCGTCGATCTGAATGGTCTGCAGTTTGATTTCGCCGATCTTGGTTTGAGCCGACGCCTTGCTGGCGGTGAGTTGACCCAACTCGCCAGCGAGGCGGGCGGACTCACGCTCATTGGTGTTGATGCGACTTTCCGGCACCAACCCTTGCTGTTGCAGTTTGCGGAGGCTTTCAGTTTCTGTGGCAACCAGATCCCCTTGCGATTTAGCGGCCACCATCTGGGCGTCAATGCCTTTGATCTGGTCGTTGATCTGGCCGATCTGCTCTAAAAGTTGATTTTTCTTGCTCTGTGCTGTGTCAAAGGTTGAGGCGAGTAAGCGCTGCTGGCCCGCAATAATATCTGCCAGAGCAGGTTCAGCGGCGCGGGACGTCAGATTGTCCGGCAGGGTAATTTCAGTTTGGCCATCGCGTTGCGCGGCGAGGCGGAGTTTGCGAACCAGCACTTCATCGAGCTGGGATTGGATGATCGTCAGTTCGGCCTTGGTTTCGGTAGGGTCGAGTTGGATCATATCCTGACCCTCTTTCACCTCATCGCCATCTTTCACCAAAATACGCTCGATGTTGCCACCTTCACGGTGTTGCACCTTCTTCGAGTAAGTTTCAGCGACGATCGTGGCGGGTGCCACCACGGCTCCATTCAGGTCGGCAAGGGCGCTCCAAGCTGCAAAGGCTCCAAGCACCACAAACAGGCTCACGAAACCGAAGATCAGCGTATTTCGAATGGAACGGTCGGTGTTGATTTTTTTCATCGGCAGGTTTCAGTGCTCAATTGCGAATGGTGGTCGGCACAGCCGCCGGAGTTAGCGAAGGTGCAGGCTGGGGCCGTGGGGCCACTTTTTTCATGACGTCCTCACGGCTGCCATAAATTGCAACCTGGCCTGCCGCGAGAACCAGCAAATCAGACATGGCGTTTAGTGCGCTGGGGCGGTGCGCCACGACGACAACGGCGGCACCGCGTTTAAGGCAGGACCTGATGGCACCATCCAAAGCGATTTCGCCTTCAGCATCGAGATTGGAATTTGGCTCATCGAGAACCATTAAAACCGGATCGCCAAAGAGGGCCCGTGCCAACGCCACGCGCTGGCGCTGTCCCGCCGAAAGTCGCGCTCCGCCCTCATTCAAGGCGGTGTCATAGCCTTGCGGCAGGCGCATGATAAAATCATGGATGTTCGCAAGCTTCGCTGCGTCGACAATTTTCTCAGCTTTGGCTTCAGCGGCAAATCGAGAAATATTTTGCGCCACCGTGCCATCAAAGATTTGCACGTCTTGTGGCAAGTAGCCGATAAGCCCGCCCCGCTCGTCGATGGATCGCTGCTCCGGCGTTGCGCCATCAAGGCGCACAGCGCCCCGGCCAGCGGCAATCAATCCGACCAACACCCGAGCCAAAGTGGATTTTCCCGCGCCCGTAGGCCCGATGACACCCAGACCCTTGCCGGGTTCAACCTTGAAATTCACGCCCTGCAGGACTGGCTTGTCCGAACCCGGAAGCGACACTGCGAGATTTTCAACTTCAAGCAGGCCCTTCGGATGGGGCAGCTTCATGCGCTCCGGCTCAACGGGAACCATTTCGAGAATTTTGCCCAAGCGCTCATAGGCTTTGCGGGCACCCAAAAATTGCTGCCAGCTTGCCACCGCTTGTTCGACGGGCGCCAAGGCGCGACCCATCAAGATTGATGAGGCGACAATTGTGCCTCCGGTGATTTCGTGTTTGACGGCCAGATACGCTGCCGCAGCCAACATGCCCGATTGCACGGCAAGGCGGAAAACGCGGCTGATGGAGGAGAAGATTGCGCCTGAATCATTGGCGCTGGTTTGAAAGTCGAGAGCTTCCGTCTGAACGTTGATCCAGCGCTGGCGCATGACGCCTTTCATGCCCAATGAATGCAAAGCCTCGGAGTTACGGCGCGCTTCATCGGTCATCATGGAGGCACGGCTGGCGGCGGCTGTGGCCTGCGCTGTGGGGTGGCGGGTTGCACGCTCGGTTGCCAGAGCCAGCGCAAAAATGACGATGGCCGAAACAAGCGCCACAACGCCCAACATCCAGTGCATTAAGGCGCAGACCAGAAGATAAATCGGCACCCATGGCATATCGAGAAAGGCTAGAGGGCCTTGCCCCGCCAGATATTGGCGGATGGTGGTGAGATCATTCACGGGCTGGCTGCCGATGAAGCCCTGCCGCGATAGGGCCGAAGCGGCCACCGCATCAAAAACACGCGCCCGCAGTTTTTCCTCGAGACGGCGGCCGACGCGAACCAGAAGCCGCGTCCGCACATATTCAAGAATGCCGTAGTAGCTGTATAGAATTAGCACGATGAAGGCCAAGGCCACCAGAGTTGGGATGCTGCCTGCCGGAATGACCCGGTCATAGATTTGCAGCATGAAGAGCGGTCCCGTCAGCATGAGGATGTTGACGATGGCGCTGAAGAAAAAGATCGCGACAAAGACGGCGCGATTCTGCCTGATCAACGTTCCAATCTCATTTGTGCCGCGCTGTGCCGCTGCCTGCATCCAAATTTCCTCACGTGTTCTCGGGGGCGAAGATAGCGCCTGTCAGAGTATAAACCGAGTTAATGAGCGGTTTCGACCCCGCCTCGTCGCAACTTGGCTGAATTAAGGCGTTCTCGGATTGACGGCCCAGGCCTTTCCTGCGAAACAGGATTGTTCGGTGCCCCGAAAGCGAAACTGAAGGGCCTAACAGGGAATACGGTGAGGACGACCCAATCGGGGCCGAAACCGTGGCTGCCCCCGCAACTGTGAGCGGTGAGGATTTGGTGCAGTTTGCCACTGGGTAAAACCGGGAAGGCCGCATCAGAACCATCGACCCGCAAGCCAGGAGACCTGCCGGACAAATGGGCGTATCCGCCTCAACGGTCTCACGGAGGGTGACATGACCACTAAGACGATTTCGACTTCCATCTCCACATCCCAGCGCACGATTGCGGGCATCATCAGCCTGTTCATGGGCTGCTCCATGGTTTTCATGGTCGGGCTTTCGCATATTTCTGCGGTTCACAACGCTGCGCATGACACGCGTCATGCCATCGGCTTTCCCTGCCACTAACGGGGAGCCCATCACATGATTGGTCGTTTTGTGCTGGCAGCACTTGTTGCCGGCTTTCTTGCTGGTGGCGTTTTGATGGTTTTGCAAAATGCGCGCCTCACACCCTTGATCCTCGCTGCTGAAGTTTACGAGCAGGCGGATGATGCCAAAAAAGAAGTCGTTGCCGGACAGGAACAAGCCGCTGCCCCTGCCTGCAAGGAAACCATGCCCGGCATGAAAATGTGCGCGGAAAATGGCGCTGCGGAATGGGAGCCTGCTCCCGGCCTGCAACGCATCGGCCTTGCCGGGGTTGCATCGCTTCTGGCAGGCGGTGGCTTTGCGGCAATCCTTGCTGGACTGTCCCTGTTGCTCAACGTTCCCATCACCCGCGCCAATGGCTGGATCTGGGGATTGTCGGGCTTCTTTGCGGTGCATCTTGCAACAGGTGCTGGTCTGGCGCCTGAAATTCCCGGGATGCCAGTTGCTGATCTCACCATGCGGCAAATCTGGTGGATTGGGACAATCATTGCCACGGGCGGGGCCATCTATTGCTTTGCCGTGCGCAAGGAATTGTGGGCCCCTTTCCTCGGCGTTGTACTCCTCGTCGTGCCCCATATTATTGGCGCACCCATTGCTCCAGAAGGTGAAACCAGTGTTCCTCCTGGCCTTGCGGCTGAATTTGCTGCCAATGCCCTAGCTGCCGCTGCCGTGTTCTGGCTGGTAATGGGCGTTTTGTTGGGGCGCTTCCTGCCCCCTATTACCGAGAAGCTTGAAGCATGACCGAGAAAATTCCAGCCACCGTCATCACCGGATTTCTGGGCGCGGGCAAAACCACCTTGGTGCGCAATCTTTTGATGAATGCCAAAGGACGGCGCATTGCCCTCATCGTCAATGAATTTGGTGATGTGGGGGTGGATGGAGATATTCTGAAATCCTGCGGGCAAGAGGTTTGCTCGCAGGATGATATTATTGAACTCGCCAATGGCTGCATCTGCTGTACGGTTGCCGATGATTTCATTCCAATGATGGAAAAGCTTTTGGCCAGGCCTGATCGGCCAGATCACATCATCATTGAAACGTCTGGCCTTGCCCTGCCTCAGCCTTTGGTGCGGGCCTTCAATTGGCCCGAGATCAAATCACGCGTCACGGTTGATGGCGTGGTGACCGTTGTCGATGGCAAGGCCTTGTCAGAGGGGCGCTTTGCCGATGATGAGGAAGCCGTTGCTGCCGCACGCGCGGCTGATCCCAATGTCGAGCATGAAAATCCGATCTGGGAATTGTTTGAAGACCAACTCAATTGCGCTGATCTCGTCATCCTCAACAAGACTGATTTGCTGAATGCCAATGAAAAGGCTGAGGTCTCGGCATCATTGAAAAATCAGATGCGCAAGGCTACGGGCTTGCTTGCCACACAAAATGGCGAGGTGAGCATTGATGTTCTTCTCGGCCTCAAGGCTGATGCTGCTGGCGACCTAGAGAATCGCCAATCGCACCATGAAATGGAAGGCGAGACGCAGCACGACCATGATGATTTCGTGACCTTCATCGTGGACCTCGGAAAAGTGGCCGACCAGAAAAAATTATTGGCCCGCATTGGCAGCACGATTGAAGCCCATGACATTTTGCGTCTCAAGGGTTTTGCTGCGGTCGATGGTGTTGATGCCAGGCTTCTGGTGCAGGCCGTAGGCCCCCGCCTCAATAGTTATTATGACCGGGTGTGGACGGCGGGCGAGCCACGCACGACACGGCTTGTGGTCATCGGCGAGAAGACCATGAACCAATCCGCCATCGAGGCTTCCCTCAGGGGCTGATGCATCTTCTGGCCACGACATCGGGCGTTGTTGACGGTGCCGCAGAAGCCATTGACCTGAAACAGACGCCAGCCGATGTGGTGATCCTATCGGCAGCCGACAGCGATCTCGCTTGTCTCGCTGCGGCCCATGATGCTTTGGGGGATACTGCACCCAGTTTGCGGCTAGCCAATCTGATGCAGCTCCAGCATAATTATTCTGTTGATCTCTATGCCGAGAAAGCGCTGGCCCATGCCAAGGTGATCATCATCAGGATCTTGGGCGGTGTGGTCTATTGGCCTTATGGCATTGGCGTTATAGAGGCCCTTGCCAGAGAGAAAAATATCATGCTCGCGCTCGTGCCAGGTGGCATCGAGGCTGACCCGGAACTTTCGGCGCGTTCCACATTGGCGGCAGATCAGGTTGAACGTTTGCGCCAGTATTTCCTGCAGGGTGGCCAACAGAATGCTGTTGGCATTTTGCAGTTTTGTCAGAATCTGCTGGGCCGTTATGGGCAACCTTCGCCGCCGCAAGCTCTCGCCAAGGCCGGGATTCTTCGAACGTCCGATATTCCTCAAGCCGTTATAATCTTCTACCGTTCGGTGATTGAAGGTGGACAAACCGCTCCGATTGATGCGCTGGTTGTTGCCCTGGCACAGCGCGGTGTTGAGGCTGCAGCACTTTATGTCGCGAGCCTCAAGGACGAAACCAGTGTTGCCGTTCTGAAAGACTTCTTTGCGGCGCATGATCTCAAGTTGGTTATCAATGCCACAGGTTTTGCAGTCGGTGAACAGGACCCGCTGGCGGCACTTGATTGCCCGGTTCTGCAAGTGGCCCTGGCCGGGGGCTCGGAGGCTGAATGGCGCGACAACTCGCAAGGCTTGCGCGCCACTGATCTTGCCATGAATGTCGTCTTGCCGGAACTTGATGGGCGGATTTTCACGCGCGCCATTTCCTTCAAGTCGGATGATTTTTTTCATGCGGCCACGCAGTGCCGGATCATCACGTATAAGCCCGTGGCCGACCGGGTTCATTATGTGGCCGAGTTGGCGGCGCGATGGCTGAAACTTGGGGTAACGCCCAATTCTGAAAAGCATGTGGCTATTATTCTGGCCAATTATCCAGACAAGGATGGTCGCGTGGCCAACGGCGTTGGCTATGATACGCCAGCGAGCACGATTTGCATTCTAAATGCTCTGCGGGACGATGGCTATGACGTTGGTGAGTTTCCGTCAGATGGCAACACATTGATCCAACAGCTTCTGTCATCCCGACGAAAGTCGGGACCCATTTCGCATCCTGAAGGGGATCCCGGCTTTCGCCGGGATGACGTGATCCTGAGATTGGATGACTATCTAAAACATTTCAACGCTTTGCCTGGCACTATCCGTACACAGATCAATGCGCAATGGGGCTCTCCTGACACAGATCCCTATTTCTCAAACGGCGCATTCGCTCTCGCCATCAATCTCTATGGCAATGTGGCCATCGCCATTCAACCCGCGCGCGGTTATGGCATTGATCCCAAGGCGACCTATCACGACCCCGCATTGGTGCCGCCGCATTTTTATCTCGCCACATATTTCTGGCTGCGCCACCACTTCAAGGCCCAAGCGATCATTCACAATGGCAAGCATGGCAATCTGGAGTGGTTGCCGGGCAAGGCTGTGGGACTTTCTGAAACCTGCTGGCCGGAGGTGGCCCTCGGCCCCCTGCCGCAGTTCTATCCGTTCATTGTCAATGATCCCGGCGAAGGCACGCAGGCCAAGCGGCGTACATCGGCTGTCATTATCGACCACCTGACGCCGCCACTGACACGGGCCGAAAGCTATGGCCCGATGAAAGATTTGGAAGCACTGGTTGATGAATATTATCTGGCTGCAGGTCTCGACAGGCGCAGACTAGCCGATTTGCGGGCGC
>JBDSTO010000153.1:0-5336 GCA_039928255.1 Aestuariivirga sp.
CAGCGCCATGAAGCGGACGAGATCGAGATCCTGTCCGGCGTCTACCAGGGCAAGACGACCGGTACGCCGATCGCCTTGTTGATCCGCAACACTGATCAGCGGTCAAAGGATTACAGCGAGATCGTTGATCGCTTCCGGCCGGGTCACGCCGACTACACGTATTGGCAGAAGTACGGCATTCGCGATCCACGTGGTGGCGGTCGCTCGTCGGCGCGCGAAACGACGATGCGCGTCGCAGCGGGCGTCATCGCCAAGAAGTGGCTGGCCCAGCATCACCACATCACGATCCAGGGTCACCTTGCCCAAGTCGGCGAGCTGGCACCGCGACATTTTGAAGCCGCAGTGATCGAAGACAATGCGTTCTTCTGGCCCGACGCTGCGATGATTTCGGAACTGGAAACCTACATCGACGCGTTGCGCAAGTCCGGCGATTCGGTCGGCGCGCGAGTCAGTGTCGTTGCGTATGGGGTGCCGCCGGGTTGGGGCGAGCCGATCTATGGCAAGCTCGATGGCGACCTCGCCGCGGCCCTGATGAGCATCAATGCCGTCAAGGGTGTCGAGATTGGCGATGGATTTGCCGCAGCAGCCCTTTCGGGCGAGAACAACGCCGATGAAATTCGCATGCATCATGGTAAACCTGAATTTCAATCCAATCATGCTGGCGGAATTCTGGGCGGTATTGCTACAGG
The DNA here is from genome assembly GCA_039928255.1 of Aestuariivirga sp. Classification (GTDB taxonomy): domain Bacteria; phylum Pseudomonadota; class Alphaproteobacteria; order Rhizobiales; family Aestuariivirgaceae; genus Aestuariivirga. Next base: position 690 of record JBDSTO010000153.1, read on the forward strand.
TCAGGATGTCGTAGTGCGGTTTGCCGTGAAGCCCACCTCTTCCATTTTGACGCCGCGAAAGACTGTGACCAGTGCGGGTGAAGATGCCGATATCCTAACCAAAGGCCGTCACGACCCTTGTGTTGGCATTCGGGCCGTTCCAGTTGGCGAAGCCATGATGGCCATTGTGCTGGCAGACCAGTTTTTGCGCCACCGCGGACAAGTGGGCTAAAGCAACCGTGCAGGTTTGATCCACCACTGCGGGTATTGTGCCTGGATGAGTGACGCCGCTGCTTCGACCTCGGCCATGGAATTGGCCAGGCCAAAACATGTGGCGCCCGAGCCTGACATTCGGATCGATTGCAAACTTGTTTCGGCCAAGGCGGCAAGCACATCAGCGATCACGGGCTGAATGGAGATTGCGGCAACGGTCATGTCATTGCGCCATGCGCCGTGTTCCAGCGATGACGGCGCTGTGGCGTTTGTTTCTCCGGGTTGAAGTCTCATCGCCTTGAACACGGCGGCTGTTTCGCACGGCTTTCTTGGATTCACCAGTAAAATTACGGCTGGCAGATTTATGTTCAGTGTACTGATGGTTTCACCAATCCCCGACATCTGGCAAGATTTTCCGTAATAGCAAACGGGAACATCAGCACCGAGACTTCGCGCGAACGTCTTGATTTCCTTGTCATCAAGTTTCGTTGCGCTGAGTTTTAACAATCCCCGCAACATTGCCGCCGCATCGGCTGAGCCCCCACCGATTCCAGAGGCAACCGGCAAGTTCTTCTCAAGTTCAACAGAAACCTTCGGAATCTCTCTTAACTCGTTGAGAGTATTCCATGTTTTCCAAACAATATTATCGTCACCCAGCGGCACTTCACTGGCAAACGGTCCTGACACAGCAAGGTGATTTTCGCTGCTGCGCTTGATGATCAATCGATCTGCGACATCGGCAAAGCCTACGATAGAATCGAGTTCATGATAGCCGTCAACTCTCCTGCCCAAAACATGAAGCGACAAGTTGACCTTGGCTGCGGCCCGTTCTTCGACGTGATCAAGCATCAGCCGTTGGAGGGTTGGGTTGTCGATTTATTTTCAGTGGGAGTGACCACAGGCAAATCGGGCAGACCGTCTTTCAGCTTGCCCTGAATGCGTGCGAGGTCAGTTGGCTCCGGCTGGTTGTCGATGGCGTGCTGCCATTGGAAACCCGCTTCGAGTTTGCGCCCCACGCGCCAATAAATGTCTCCCAGATGCTCTGCGATGATCGCATCAGAGGGCGTCAGTTCAACCGCATGTTCCTGGTTGACCAAAGCCTGCTCATAATCACCCAGCGCATAATAGGCCCAGGCAAGACTGTCGACGATGTAACCATCATTGGGTTTAAGTTCGACAGCACGTTTCACCATGGTGATCGCTTCATCAATGTTGACGTGACGATCAATCATTGAGTAACCGAGATAGTTGAGAACCTGCGGCTCATCCTTCGAAATTTGCAATGCCTGGCGAAAATCTGCATCCGACTTTTCGAAATTTTTGAGGCGGTCATTGGCAACGCCGCGATAATAATAAAGCCGCCAATCCTGTTCAATGCCGGGCGGCATCAAGTTGATGGCATTGGTATAGGCCTCAACCGCATCAGCGAATTTGTTGTCAGCGCGATAGATGCCGCCAAGCGTAGTCCACGCATCACTATCCTTGGGATCTGCGGCAACAACAGTTTTCAGTTTTGCAACAGCCTCATCGTTTTTTCCAAGTCGGCCGAGATTGAGCGCTATCTGCGTATCGGCATAAGAGCGCAACGGTGAGGTGGCGGGGATTTTGTCATACGCTTGCGATGACAATTCCCATGATTTTGAAGTGGCTTCAATATCGCCAAGAAGCGACAGACTCAAAGATTTGTCGGACGCGGTGGTGAGTGCCAGTTGGCAATAGAGCAAGGCCGTGTCGCCGTTCTGATCGGTGTTCAACGCGGCTGCGAGCGCAAACAGCGCCTCACCTGCTCCGGCCAGAGCAGAGGTGATGAAGGGTGGAGGAACCTTGCCTGAGGAAATATCGGCGAGGTCAGCCTCAACCAAGGCATTTCTTTGCCCGCCTGCCAGGAAGTTTTCATAGATCTTGATGGCGTCGGCCTTGCGATTGTTGCGGGCAAGAAAATTGCCATAGGCCTGGACCACGCGGAGTGAAGTTCCCGCCATGCCGTAAGCCTTCTTGAAGGCGGCATCAGCGCGCATTGGCGAATGGAGGTAATCAAGAATCAAGGCCTCATTCAAAGCCTGATAGTTGGAAAAAGCGTCCTGGTTGTCGAGCTTTGAAAGCTGCTGCAAGGCTGGATTCAATTCGCCTTCGCCAGCCCAAGCCCAGGCACTGAGAAGGCCTGATGTGAGTTCACCCACGGGCGTATACGCCGCCTCGTTGAACTGGGCGCGAGCCTCTCCGTAGCGGCGGTTGCGCATTTCCTTCAGCCCCAGAATGGTTCTGGCCATGCGTTGCTGGCTGTTGGTGGGAATGACTTGTTTGGCGAGATCTTCCGCCTTTTCAATATTGCCCAGCGCCAACTGATATTGGAACAGACGCTCGATCAATCCCGGATTGGATTTATCCTTGCTCAAGGCGTTGGCGGTGAAATTGGCGGCGGCGGCGGTATCCTGCAGGCGACCAGCGCTGCGGCTGGCCAGATAGTCTCCAGAAATTCCATAAGCTTCATTGGTGGCGGCAAAGGCTTGTGATCCCAGCGAAGTCGCCAGGAGCAAGAGGACGGCAAATTTGAGTTTCATGGATGGCCTTTAATGTGGCCCCCGCCGGGCCTGATTGCATTGGCCGGAATTTTGCTGGTTTTTAGTCGGTCACGCAAGAAAAAAGGCGCTGGAGCTTCCGCTCCAACGCCTTTTGTGATCAAGCCCGCTATTTCGAGACGTAAAGAGAAGTGATGCTGGTGGCCAGATTGCGGAAAACGGTGTCAAGTTGGGCCGAATTCGAGGCGTTCAAGATATGGCTCGCATCCGTTGCGCAGCTGTTCACCAAATCCACGCGCTTTTGCACCGTTGAATCAAGCTGGAACGTGATGACGTAGACCTCGATACCAGCGTTTTTAATGGCGCTGCAGACGGACGTTGACTGGGCATAAGAGTCGCCATTTGTGGCGGCGCAATTGATGTGGTCAGCGTCGCCGCCGCTGCCTGTTACAGTTGGAACGCCGGTGATAACGCCGTTGCAATTGGCGCTGTTGTATTCGCCGTCGGTCATCAGAATCATGATCTTCTTGACCTTTTGCAGATAGTTCGACGCCGTCAGCTTGTCATAACCAGCAGGGACACTTGCGCCCGACCACAAACCAAAGTTTGGAGATAATGAATACCAGCCCCACGCAATGCCCACTTGGCCTGCGGTGGAGTTGCTTGCTGACATGTTGCCAAGAGCAGTCGTCAAAGCCGTCTTGTCAGTTGTCAACGGCACCATCTGGGTCACAGAACAATTGTTCGAAGACCCATAGTAGCCGCGTCCCACGGGGTAGGTTGCTGCAGAAGCATCTGTATAGGCTTTTGAGCCTGTGCGTTCAGTTACACAATTTGTGATGCCAAATGTCGTTGATTGATTCTGGGCATTCGTGAATTTGAAATTGGTTGATCCCGGCGTCGTGCTGGTCGAAGGATTGGTGATGATCGTGCCTCGCGCCAGCGGTGCCAATGTGGCACCGGGGTTTACGCCGTTGTTGTAAGGCACGAGTGCAATCTTGGTATAAAACGTGCCTTGGGTATCCGGCAGCACCGTATTCACGAAGTTGGCGGCAGCCGCCTTCAGATCCACGATTGGCGTGTTGGTGGCACCTTGCGATTTGGTATTCATCGAGTTCGTGTTGTCGAGGACGAGAGACACTTCGAGATTTATGCCCGACTTCTTGACTTCCACTGACACCGGAACGGCAATCGAGTTGACGCCAGCCAGCTGCATAAATGCTGACGGGATGGTTGCTGTGGCGTTGACAGTGACGTGGTCAATGTAATTGTCGACCGAGATGTTCGAGAGAGCGGCGTCGCCCGAATTTCCATAGTTGGTGTTGACGTAATTCTGCACCGCTGTGAGGCGCGCTTGGTCGGTGGTCGTTGCGGACATGTTAGCAGCGTAAATCGCGGCGGTTTCCATGGCCTGGGTCATCTCGACCTTTGCGCTTACCGCACGTTGATAGTCAACGGCGGCACCAGCGCCAATCGCCACTGGCAGAATGGACAATGCGAAGAACACTGTGACGTTGCCGCAATTGTTTTTGCGCAGCGCCTTTCGTGCACGATTTGCAGACGCGAAGAAATTAGCCAGACCCAAGATCATGTTTTCTACCCCAGTGACAATGGGTTAGGAATAGACATCTTGTCTGAAGAAGGGCTTGATAAATTCATTCAAACTGAAACTAATTCGCCCGGCCGAGCGCCAAAGGGTGCTTCATTTTGATACAAGAGCTCCCGAGCAAGCCTCACTACATGTTCGGATAATTGGGACCGTCACCGCCTTGAGGCACAACCCAGGTTATATTCTGTGATGGGTCTTTGATATCGCAGGTTTTGCAATGCACGCAGTTTTGCGGGTTTATCTGGAATTTTGGGCCATTCGCACCATCTTCTACGATTTCATAGACGCCAGCCGGACAATAGCGTTGGGCGGGCTCATCCCATAAGG
>JBDSTO010000154.1:0-4997 GCA_039928255.1 Aestuariivirga sp.
CGATCTATGTCAAGCGCGGCAAGGGTGGTCGCACTTGGGACATCGATGACAATTGCTATGTCGATTATCGCCTCGGCTACGGCCCCGCAATTTTGGGGTACGCTGATGAACGCGTCGACGAAGCGGCACGCAAAGGCATGGAGGTGGGCGGCGTATTTGCATTATCCACTGAACGCGAGCTGATCGTTGCCGACCGCATGGCGAAAATGGTGCCTTCGGTTGATCTCGTGCGTTTTTCAAACAGCGGCACTGAAGCTGTGATGGCCGCCGTGCGTCTTGCCCGTGCCTATACAAACCGTGAGAGCTATATTCTAATTGAAGGCGGCTATCACGGCCTCTTTGATGCAGCGATGTGGACCGCCAATATGGACGCGTGGGATCCAGGCAGCGGGCTTGAACCCACAACCATTCCCTATTCGCGCGGCATTCCGCAGGTCACCAAGACCTTGGCACATTTGACACCGATGAATGACGCCAACCGTTTGGAGGATATTTTCAAACGTCATGGCAGTTCCATCGCTGCCATGTTGATTGAGCCGATGATGGGCAACTGCTGCGCCATTGCGGCCTCAACAGAGTTCCTTCAACTCGCTAGGCATCTGTGTGATCAATACGGGGTGTTGTTGATAATCGATGAAGTGAAGACCGGGTTTCGCGTGGCCAAAGGTGGCATCCAGTCATTGCACAATGTGCGCCCTGACATTTCAACCTTCGCCAAAGCCATGGGCAATGGCTATCCCATTGCAGCAATCGGCGGACGCGAAGATGTGATGCGGACATTCCGTTACGGTGGTGCAGCTCACGGTGGCACCTATACGGCCCATTCTGTTTCGCTGGCGGCGACTGAGTGCTGCCTGCAAATTCTTGATGAAACACCTGCACTTGAAACCCTGGCCGCCTATGGTGAGAAATTAAAAAGCGGGATTGCTGCAATTCTTAAACGGCGCGGCATTGTCCATTCCTTCTCAGGCCATTCATCCATGTTCGGGTTGTTCTTTGCGCCCCAGCCTCCAGTGGACTATCGCGCCTGGAAAAAATCAGACTATAGTTTTTACGACAAGCTGGCGCGTCACATGCAAGACCATGGCATCATCTGTGAGCCTGATTCCCGTGAGCCGCTGTTCATGTGTGAAGCCCACGATCAGTCTTGCCTTGAAGACACACTTCGCGCGTTTGAAATTTCAGTTGATCTCACCCTGGAGCAGATCGAGGGAGAAAAACGCGCATGAATGACAAGGCAGCCTTTCACCCCGCATCACCCATCCTGAATTTCTGTCCGCCATCCTTACCTGCGAACTGGTATCTGGATGAAGGGCACTATGCGCGCGAAATTGCTGCCATTCATTCGAAATGCTGGATCTATGTGGGTCGCGTCAGCGACTTGCCGCAGCTCACCCTGCGTCGTGTCGAGATCGCCGGTCAGAATTTGATTCTGTTGAAAGATTTGGATGGCACCATTCGCTGCTTTCACAACACCTGCAGGCATCGCGGTTCAGAACTTTGCATAAATCAGAATACCAAACTTAAGTCCAAGCTCATCACCTGCCCCTATCACGAATGGGCCTATGATCTGTCAGGAAATTTGGTGCGAACGCCCCATGTCACCGATGCACCCGGTTTCGAAAAATCTGAAAACGGCTTGTTTACGGCTCATGTAAAAACCTGGAACGGCTTTGTGTTTGTGTGCATCGCCGACGAAGCCCCTGACTTTTTAAAAGCCGTCGACATAGGCCTGAATATTTTCAACAACTGGCCGATGGACAATCTTGTCACGGGTCATCGCCTCGTCAAAACCATCAACTGTAATTGGAAAGTCTTCTGGGAAAACTATAATGAGTGCCTGCACTGCCCCGGCATTCACGAAAGCCTATGCGACATGGTTCCGGTTTATCGAAAGGGTGTCATGTCGGCCTCTGAGGCCCCAGGCTGGTCACCAGAACTGGAGGTTACGCCTGCGTTGAGAGAGGGGGCCAGAAGCTGGACAGTGAATGGCCATGCGTGTGGTAAGGAATTTCCAAATCTCACAGATGCGCAGCGTCAGGCAGGATTCCAGTTCGCAACGCTACTGCCCACCATGTACGTGGTGGCCCATGTCGATTATGTCCGCGCCGTTTCGTTGCGTCCTCTCGGCCCGGAGGAAACAGAATTGACCGCCGAATGGTTGTTCCCCGCAGACACCCTCGCTGCCAAAGATTTCGATCTTGCCAATGTGACGGACTTTGCCACACGCGTGATGCTTGAAGATGGTGCGGCGTGTGAGCTTAACCAGCGGGGGCTTCACAGCAGTAAATTTAGCCACGGCACGTTGATGCCGCAGGAGTTCGATGTTTTCAACTTTCATCAATGGGTTCGCCACCTACTAGGTGAGCCAGCCTATGCGGCACCGGAGGGCTGATGGACACGCTGAAACCAAAATCCAATGATTGGGACAGGCGCGGCCTGAACGGCTGGACCTATCATAATCCAGCCTTGCTGAAGCTCGAAATGTCTGAGCTGTTTCTCACCCATTGGCAAATTGTGGGCCACACCAGTGACGTTCCAAAAAATGGCGACTACATCACCTTTGATCTTGGTCCCGAACGCGCTGTCGTAGTGCGCGGCGAAGACGGAATCCTGCGCGCCTTTCACAACCTTTGCCGCCATCGCGGCTCGCGCGTGGTGACGGGTGAGTCAGGTCACTGCAAAAATGCAATGGTCTGCCCGTTTCATGGTTGGGTCTATAACCTCGATGGAACGTTGCGCGGCGCTGCCCAGCCCAAAAGCTATCCAGCCCTCGATAAAAGCCAATTCGGACTGAAGTCGATCGAAATCGAAGTCTGGATGGGGTTTATCTTCATCCGCTTTCAGTCGGGTGCCCAAGGCTCTGTTGCCACGCTGCTTCAACCCTATGCCGCAGAAATGGCGATGCATAAGCCTGAGCAGATGGTTCCGGCCGCACCTGTTGTTTCAAGCGTGTTGAACGTGAACTGGAAATCGGTGGTTGACGTTGATAATGAAGGCTATCACGTCGCCATGGCGCATCCCGCCTTGCAGGATCTTTACGGTTTCACCTATCACGATATTGACTATGCCAAAGGTCTACGCGTTGCCAAAGGCACCTATAAGCCGGGCGCTGGCCGCATGTGGAGCGTGCGCAATTACGTGAAATATTCAACACCCCATCCCAATCTGCCCGAGGACCGCCGCAAACTCTGGGCCTATTATGGCCTGTTTCCGAATAGCGTATTCATCACCACACCCGAGACGATCCAGTTCTATCAGGAGTTGCCGATCGACATAAACCACACCATCATGCGCTCGATGGTCTATCGCTATCCCAATGAAGGTCGCGAGCAACGCTTGGCGCGGTATTTGAGTTTCCGCATTGACCGCGCCACCTATGCCGAGGATACTCAACTTTCAATCTGGTCCAATGAATCGATGAAATCATCGGCGTTTGATAATTTCCATCTCTCGGATTTTGAGCGCGGCGTGCGCGCCCACCATGATGATTTGCGAAGCCTTCTTCCCGTTGTGAACTTGCCAAAACCTCCAGCAGATGATGTGATGGCCGCAACGAATGAAAAACTGCGAGACGAAAACAGCAGAAATCAATGACAAAAACCGGAGAGAAACATGAAGATCAATCGTCGCAAGGCACTTAAACTTGCAGGCAGTTCCATGCTGCTTGCCATGCCATTTGTTCAGCGCGCCAAGGCTGAAGATGCCGTGCTCAATGTTTACAATTGGGCTGATTATATTGGTGAAACCACGATTGAGGATTTTCAGAAAGAAACCGGCATAAAAGTCACCTACGACACCTACAGCTCCACCGATGAGATGCAGGCAAAAATGCTTGCCGGCAGCACGGGTTATGATGTTGTGACAATGGCAGGCTTAAGCCTGCAACGGTTCATCAAAGCAAAGATTTACACCAAGATCGACAAGTCAAAACTGCCAAGCATCGGCAATCTTGATCCAACGGTTTTGAAAATTGCTGAAGGTTTCGATCCCGGCCAAAACTATGGCATCCCCTATATGTGGGGGTCGGTTGGCTTCACCTACAATCTCGACATGCTCAAAGAGCGTCTGCCCGGTGCTGATCTGGAATCCATGGATGTTCTGATGAAGCCGGAAAATGCCGCGAAGTTGAAAGATTGCGGAATCTCCATTCTGGATGAGCCAACAGACGTTATTCCACTCATCATGAATTATTTGGGCTTCCCCCATGATGATTATAAGCCCGAGCATATCAAGGCAGCAGTCGACGCGTTCAAGAAGATCCGCAAGAATGTGCGCGCCTTTGACAGCACGAACTATCTCAATCTTATTCCCAATAAAGAGCTTTGCGTAATCAACAATTGGTCGGGTGACTATTCAACCGCCAAGGCTCGCGCCAAGGATGCCGGAGTTGACATCAACCTCGGCTACTTTGTTCCCAAAACCGGTGCTCCCGCCTGGATTGATTTCATGTGCATTCCGCAGGACGCCGCCAACAAGGACAATGCCTACAAGTTCCTTGAATATCTGCTGCAGCCAGAAGTGATCGCCAAATGCACAAATCTCACCAACTACGCCAATGCCAACGCGAAGGCGGCGAAGTTTGTGAACCCTGATGTGTTGAGCAACCCCGCCGTCTATCCCGACGAGAAAGTAATGAAGCGGCTTTACACCTTGAAGCCATTGTCGGAAGACGAGGACCGCGCGTTGACGCAAGCGATGACGGCCATCAAGTCCGGTTAATACTGTGCCCATAACGGAACCGAAGCCCGACTTCATCCGCATTGAAAACGTCAGCAAGAATTTTCACATGTTTCTTGCGGTGGACAATGTTTCGTTGAACATCGCCAAGGGAGAACTCTTTGCTCTTCTTGGCGGTTCCGGTTGTGGGAAGACAACGTTGCTTCGCATGCTGGCCGGGTTCGAAACACCCTCGGCCGGCAAGATCTTTATCGACGGGCAGGATATGGCGGGCGTTGCCCCTTATAATCGGCCCGTCAATATGATGTTCCAGTCTT
>JBDSTO010000155.1:0-7846 GCA_039928255.1 Aestuariivirga sp.
CACCTCAATCTGGCGAAGCTTCGTTACAATCTGCTCCGCGCTAAGTCTTTTCCTTGCCATCTTCTTTCTCCTTTCCAGTTCGATACTCTCACATCGTCTGGTTCAGAAAAAGCCGGTCAGGTCAATATTGCTCATGACGTCTTGCACACCACTAATCAGGTTTGTAGATGTGCTGAATTGCTTCAAGCTGGCCAATTGAGCGCGGCGCAGGATGAAATAGAGTGGAAACGCCAAAGCAGAAACGGCAAACTGACAGAAGATGACCAATGGGCCTGAGACCAAAAAGGCCGTGGTCAGCAAGCCAATCCCGAGGATCAGAGTGACAACAAGATCCGAGACGGCAAGATATGCGTCACCGGCCAATTGTGATTGTGCTGATATCATCCCAGCGACTTCGCCAGGCTGATGGTCAACATAGTAAGCCCAACGTGCGTTTAACGTGGACTTCAACAATCTCTTGCGAATTTCCGTTCCTACGTTGGCAACTGAAATGGCTACAAACCGCATGGACAGAAAAGCGATCGTCGATTTCAATACCAACGCAATGCCCAACAGAATCAGGAGGTTTGTAAAAGTCGGCGAAATGCCAATGCCTGAATAGAGCGCCACAATGGCGCGACCAAGGTAGGAACTGCTGGTGCCTTGGTCAGAACTCAGCTGGCTCGCAAGGGGGACCAAAGCCCCCATGCCCAGCATGTCTGAAACACTCGCGAGCCACATGGAAAACGCAACCAGAACAGGCCGGGCGCCGGGCGCATACCAAAAGATGGTCCATAGCTTCTTGATCATGGACTACGAAGACCCCCGCAACACGATGGAGCTAGTTATGCGCAATTTTAGTTAGAAATTATCCAAGCCCGCGACCTAATTCCCGTCCAACCATGAACACTTAAAAACGCAAGTAAACATTGGAATGGTGCCCTGAAGAGGACTCGAACCTCCACGACTTTCATCGCTAGTACCTGAAACTAGTGCGTCTACCAATTCCGCCATCAGGGCAACAGGCGCCTCCATAGAGGGGGCATGGGCGGATTGTCAATGATGGGACAAGCTGGCATTTGCATTTTAGGCTTGGGGGGTTAAAAGCCTCTGCAACAGCTTCAAATCGAGGATTTGGCAATTGAACGCGCAAAATTCGGACAAACTTGTCACCATCATTGGCGGATCTGGTTTTTTGGGGCGGCACATGGTCCGCAACCTTGCCAAGCGGGGTTATCGCATCCGTGTTGCCTGCCGCAGGCCTGACCTTGCCGGCCACGTCTTGCCCTTGGGCACGCCGGGGCAGATCGCCCTGGTGCAGGCCAATGTGCGTTATCCAGCCTCGGTTCAAGCCGCCTGCGAGGGTGCTTTTGCGGTGATCAACCTGCCTTCGGTGCTTTATTCATCGGGTGCCCAGACGTTTGAGGCCTTGCACGTGTTCGGTTCCGAGGCCGTGGCCAAAGCGGCGCGGGCAGCGAAGGCTTCACTCCTCATTCATATGTCTTCGCTTGGCGCCGACATCAACAGCAAGAGCCGCTATTCGAGCAGCAAGGCTGAAGGCGAAGCCAAGGCGCGCGCGGCCTATCCAGGCGTCATCGTTTTGAAACCCTCCGTGGTGTTTGGCCCTGAAGACAATTTCTTCAACAAGTTTGCCGCCATGGCCCGCTTCTCGCCGGTGCTGCCGATGATTGGGGCCAAGACCAGGTTTCAGCCTGTGTTCGTTGGTGACATTGCCGAAGCCGTTGCCGTGCTGATCGATCGCGGTGTGGCCGATGGCAAGACTTACGAACTTGGGGGTCCATCCACCATGACCATGCGGCAGGTTCTCAATTTTGTTTTATCCACGGTCCAAAGATTTCGCTTCAAGGCCAATCTGCCGTTTCCTGTTGCCTCGTTGATTGGCGCTATGGCGGGCTTTCTGCCCAAACCACAACTCACGCTTGATCAGGTTGAGCTGTTGAAGTCTGACAATGTGGTGAGTGAAGCTGCCGAAAATGAAGGTCGCACGCTGAAGGGCCTTGGCCTCAAGCCCCGTTCAGTTGAAGCAATTGTGCCAGGCTATCTTTATCGTTACCGCAAGGCTGGTCAGTTCACGGCGCCCAGCGTCATGCCTGAGTAAATCAGGCCCATCAACGCGCCACCCAGAATGACGCGGTAGATCGCAAAGGGCAGAAAGCTGTTGGTGCGCACAAAGCGCATGAGTACGGCAATAGTGGCCAAGCCGATAAAGAATGTGAGAATGCCACACAGGATCATCGCACCCGTAATGGGTTCATGATTTTTCAGCGCTGCCCCGACTTTCACAACCGAGCCTGCAGCATTGGCCGGGATCGACATCAGGAATGAGAAGCGCGCTGCATCAGAGCGGATGAAACCCAAGGCACGGCCCGCCGTCATGGTGACGCCAGAGCGGCTGGTGCCAGGGCTCAACGACAACATTTGTGCCAGGCCAAAGAACAACGCCGTTTTAGGGGTAATGTCATCGACGCGGTTGCGGCTGAGGCCATAAGCATCGCCCACATAAAGCAGAATGCCAAACAGCACGGCATTGATGGCCACAACTTCAGCCGAGCGCAAATGATCATCAAATGTTGTGAAGTGAAATACCAGACCGAGCAGAACAACCGGAATAGTGGCGATGATGACATTCGTCACAAGACGCGAGGATTGCGTGGCGCGGCGCATGGCAAGATCGCCAAGCCCCCGGAACATTGAAATGACGTCGCGCCAGAAAAACAAGGTGGTGGCTGCAAGCGTTCCAAGATTTGTGATGGCATCGGTGAGCACGCCCTGGTCCGGCCAGCCGGTTAAAGCGGGGACAAGGATCAAATGGCCTGATGAGGAAACGGGAAGATATTCGGTGGTGCCTTGGATGATGGCCAAAACAATGATCTGCAGCAGTGACATTCAATCCCCCGAAACTGCCAGTTTTCGAATCGCTTGCTGGCACGAGAAGGTCCGCTTATATCCGCCTTGTTCCCTGTGGCAATCAGGGCGATTGCCTTAATTTTGCGAAAGATTGAGACCATTCTAACCCGATGCCGAAACTTTACCATTTCACCCTTGATCCATTCAGCCGCCGCATCAGGCTGATTTTTGCCGAACGCGGCATCCCCGTTAACCTTGTCGATGAACGCCCGTGGGGGCCGAGCCAGGCGCTGGTGGATCTGAATCCTTCTGGTCACCTTCCGGTGCTGCGCGAGGATTCGGGTTTCGCGATTTGCGGAATTGAAGCCTTGGGTGAATATCTCGAGGAAACGCAAAGCGACGTGCTTTCGCTTTTGCCCGGCAATGTTTTTGACCGCGCCGAAATCAGAAGGCTGGTCGCCTGGTTTGATGTCAAATTTTATGCCGAAGTGTCTGAGCCTCTACTGACTGAAAAAGTCATCCGGCGGTTTTTGCCATCATCAGAAGGCGGTGGTGCACCCGACATGAACCGCGTGCGCATGGCTCTTGCCCATTTGAAGCCCCACCTCGATTATCTGTCGTGGCTTGCCGAGGAACGGTCATGGCTGGCGGGTGATGAGTTGACGCTCGCTGATCTTGCAGCAGCGGCCCATCTTTCGGCGATTGACTATCTCGGTGACATCAACTGGGCCGACAACCCGGTGGCCAAGAGCTGGTATCAGCGCATCAAGTCAAGGCCGTCATTCAGGGCTTTGCTGGGCGACAGCGTGCCTGCGATGCCCCCTGCCTCATCCTACGCCGATCTTGACTTCTGAAACCCCTCCAAGCCTCAAGGCGGAACTTCTGGCGCGGGCCAGAGACGAGGGATTCTCTGCATGCAAAGTGACAGCGGCCAAATTGCCAAGCGAGATTGGCCGCAACCTCGAAAGCTTTGTCGAAGCCCATCATCATGGTGACATGGGGTGGATGGCCGAGACATCGTTGCGGCGCTCTTCACCTGATGCCATGTGGCCACAAGCTCGAAGCGCCATCATGCTGGCCGCCAATTACGGTCAGGGGCTTGATGCCTTTGCGCGCCTTCAAAACAAATCAACGGGCGTGATTTCGACTTATGCCCTCAACCGCGATTATCATGATGTGGTGAAGGGCCGCCTGAAGAGATTGGCGCAATGGTTCGCCACAACAAGCGGTCATGAGGTTAAAGTGTTTGTCGATACGGCACCGCTCATGGAAAAGCCTTTGGCGGCGCAGGCGGGACTTGGCTGGCAGGGTAAACATACCAATCTTGTCTCGCGCCAATTGGGGTCATGGTTTTTTATTGGCTCCATTCTGACCAGTGCTGAGCTTCCCCACGACGAGGCTGAGCCAGATCATTGCGGGTCGTGCCAGGCCTGTCTTGATATTTGCCCGACCAAGGCTTTCGATGGGCCGGGGCGCATTGATGCACGGCGTTGCATTTCCTATCTTACCATTGAGCACAAGGGCGAGATTGCGGAAGAATTTCGCGAAGCCATTGGCAACCGCATTTATGGCTGTGATGATTGCCTGGCGATTTGTCCGTGGAACAAATTTGCGGAAATTTCGCGTGAGGCAAAGTTTGAGGCGCGTGTTGATTTGATTGAACCTGAGCTTTCAGATTTGCTGACACTTGATGATGCAGGTTTTCGCGCCAAATTTTCAGGCTCGCCCATCAAGCGCATCGGGCGCGACAGTTTCATCCGCAATTGCCTGATTGCTGCAGGAAACAGTGGTGACAAAAATCTTCGCTCATCTGTAAGCCCACATTTGCAAGACCCAAACAGGATTGTTTCTGATATGGCTCGGTGGGCGTTGCAACGGCTTGAGGCTCTTCTTTGAATCACATTTTGTTTTTTGGTTTTGGATTTTCCGCTGAGGCTTTGACTCGAAAGCTTGACCGCAACATATGGACGATCAGTGGTACGAGCCGAAGTGCCGAGGGTGTGGACGCAATCAACGCGCAAGGCTTTCGCGGATTACTCTTTGATGAGCTAACTGCGATCCCTGATGATGTGACGCATATCGTCTCGTCGGTTCCGCCCAATGACAGTGGTGATCCTGTGATCCAGAAATTTGGTGCTGAGCTTTCAAAACGCGCACGAGGTTTTCAGTGGGTCGCTTATCTTTCGACCACGGGTGTTTATGGTGATCATGGTGGTGCGGTTGTTGACGAGACCACCCCGCTCACACCCAATACCGACAGGGGCTCGCGGCGCGTTGCGGCGGAGGCGGCGTGGAATGCAATTGACGGATTGCCGCTTCACATTTTCAGGCTTGCCGGAATTTACGGGCCGGGGCGCAACGCCCTTGAGAACGTGAAAGATGGAAGTGCCAAACGCGTGATCAAGGCTGGCCAGATTTTCAGCCGCATTCATGTTGAAGACATTGCGGGGGTTCTTCTTGCTTCAATCAACAAGCCGCGTGCCGGTGCGATTTATAACATGGCTGATGATGAGCCCTGCCCGCCTCAGGATGTGATTGCCTATGCAGCGCAACTGCTCAATGTTCCAGTGCCGCCCGACATTCCCTTTGAAGAGGCGAAGCTTTCCGCGATGGCGCGCAGTTTCTATGCCGATTCAAAACGGGTTTCGAATGATCTGGTCAAGCGCGAGCTTGGCTATTCGTTCAAGTATCCCAATTATCGCGACGGGCTTAAAGCGATTCTCCATCAGCCCGCTGGGCCAGACGCAAAACCGTTTCCCGAATGATTTGAAGCTGGGTTGCTGACGAGAGACGATGGTCGCCACCTTTCACAAAGGTCAAGGTGATGTCGCCGCCTTTGAGGGCTTCCATGGTTTTCACCGCATGGTCGGCTGGCACGTCAACATCGTCGGTACCTTGCAAAATGCGAACTGGGAAAGGCAATTCCAGAACTTGCTTCAAAAGCAGATGGTTTTGCCCATCGGTGATGAGCTTTGCCGTGATGGCATAAGGCTCGCCATATTCAGAAGGCCTCATATAAACACCTGAATCCTGGAGTTCTCTCTTTTCGCGCTCGCCAAATCGTGACCACATCAGATCAACCGTCATGTCGGTTGCCGGTGCAATGAGGACGAGGCCCGCGATGCGGCGAAAGGCGTGGGGGTCTTCCTTGGCGAGGCGGCGCGCCAGAAGAAGGGCGAGCCAGCCGCCCATCGAGGAGCCGACGATGATGCGCTTTGATGTTGTATGGCGGAGATACATGTGAACTGCCTGATCGAGCCAGGCCGAAATGGTGCCTTCCGTGAAGAGACCCGATGACTGGCCATGGCCCGAATAATCAAAGCGCAGCAGGCTGCGGCGGGACGAGCGGGCAAGCTCCCCCAGGCTCTCGGCCTTGGAGCCCAACATGTCGGATTTGTAACCGCCCAGCCAGAAAAAGCCGCAGCGGCCAATTTCGTCCGGGGATCCGTCAAGGCTGTAGGCCAGGCGATATTTGCCCAGTCCGGTCTCAAAAGAAATCTGCGCCATTTGTGCTTTCTCCCCGCTTGACGAGAGGGGTTGATTCAATGTCTAACCCCCTCGCTAATCAAGGGCTGGCGGATTCGCAAGCTTTGCGCCCCCGCCACCCCGAAAACAGGAGATAGACCCCGCTTGAGCATACCCCCACGTAAACCTGCCCCGGTGCGTTCCGCACAACCTGCGCCCAAGGAAGAGGCGCATCGCATCAATCACCGCATCGACAGCCGCGAAGTTCGCCTGATTGATGCTGAAGGCAACAATGTGGGCGTGGTTCCCACCCGCCAGGCGATGATCATGGCCGAAGAGGCTAGTCTCGACCTCGTTGAAATTTCTCCTGATGCAAAACCGCCGGTCGCCAAAATTCTCGATTACGGCAAGTTCAAGTTCCAGGAACAGAAGAAAGCCGCTGAAGCCCGCAAGAAGCAGCGCGTCATCGAAATCAAGGAAATCAAATTGCGTCCGATGATCGACGATCATGATCTTGACGTGAAGCTGAAAGCCGCCAAGCGCTTTTTTGAAGAAGGCGACAAGGTGAAGGTGACGTTGCGGTTCCGTGGCCGCGAAATGGACCATCAGGAATTGGGCCACAAGCTGCTCGACCGGGTGAAGAAGGAAACTTTCGACATTGCCAAGGTTGAATCAGAGCCGCGCTTTGAAGGCCGCCAGATCACCATGGTTTTGTCACCCAAAGTGGCCAAATAAATTTATTCCTGAATATTCAAAATAGTCCTTTTTCTGCCATATTGCCGGGTTATGCCGAACAAATGGATTGTGAAAGGCACTTATGATTATTCGTCTGTGGTTACTGGCCTTGCTGGCCTCATTCCTGGCGCTCTCTGCACCTTCGGGTGCGGAGGTTCTTTCGGCCGACAATGTGCAGATTGTATGGAAAGTCTCGAACCGCTTCCGCTTTTTCAAAGATCCTGAAATCTTCAAGGCGCAGGAGCTGGCGTGGCGGCAATATGGCCAGCATGTGTCGGCGCGCGATGGCACCAGCGAAGACAGCCAGATGTTCTATTACAACAGCTCGGTTCTTGGGATCGAACATGTGTTGAATGACCGGCGCATTGCGTTCTCCAATATCCTGCGCACCAAATTTGACTGGCGCGGCTGGGCCGCCTCGGCGGTGGATGGCACCTGTTATGATTCAAAGAAAAGAACCCATTCGGCCTGTGGCGGCATTGATGACTACATCAATCCCAAATCCCATGTGGTGGAACTCAGCCTGAAGCCGCTTGCCGGTTCCAGTCTCATTGCGGAATATGAGTGCGAATGGCAGGCCGGCAATTCGGACAAGATCAAGGCCCCGTGCGACCAGACCATCGAGGCTGAAATTGCCTGGCCCGAAGGCTCAACCGTTTCGGTCAATGTTGCCGGCGAGCGACCGATCAGCCTCGACATCAAAGTGAAGGACATGCTGATTGTCGGGCTTGGCGACAGCTTTGCCTCAGGCGAAGGCAACCCTGACGTGCCGGTGGCTCTCACCGCTGATTCCATGGAG
>JBDSTO010000156.1:0-20282 GCA_039928255.1 Aestuariivirga sp.
TCACCTCGCGGCACACAAAGCGAAGCTGGGCGTTGCGGACCAGAGCACCAGGCAGAAGACCCGCTTCGGCGATGATCTGAAAACCGTTGCAAACGCCGAGAACCTTAAGACCCTTGGCCGCCTTGGCGACGACATCGGTCATGATGGGAGAACGTGCAGCAATGGCACCGCAACGCAAGTAGTCACCATAGGAAAACCCGCCGGGCACAACCACAATGTCAACATCGGGCAAGGTGGTTTCGGTGTGCCACACGGCATGGGGCTTGATGCCCGTCGTCTTTTCCAGCGCCATCATCATGTCGCGCTCACGATTGATTCCGGGAAATACAATGACAGCAGATTTCATGAACCAGACTCAGGGAAAAATGGGATTGGAATAAAGGCTGGATACCGTCTAGGGCGGTACAACGCAAGTTCGCAGAATCTGGTGGAATTATGCGATGGCCGCTGCTTGAATAATGCTCCAATGACTGATCGACATCATGGCTTTTAATCTAGGTTCAACTCTTGGTCTGTTGCCGCCACATCTCAAGGCCTTCCTCACCCATGCCGCGCGCCATTCTCCCTATTACCGCGAGCAGGATTGGGCGAAGAACCTTTTGGCGGGTCTACCCATCAGGTTGGCGGATATTCCCGTAACAACAAAGAGTGAAGTTGCGGCACAGCTTGATCGCTTTGTTGCGGAGAGTATCCCGCCAGAGACCACCATCATCAAATCCCACACATCGGGTACGACGGGGCTCGCCCTCGAAATGTGCAAGTCTCAACAGCACTATGATATTAACAGAAGTGAAAACATCCGTCTGTTGAAAGATTGGAACTTGGCAAGCTATAACGTCGCTGTTGTCAATCTGATACCGAAAAAAGGCAAAGAGCCTGGTACCGTGGACGTCATTCCTTGGCCTAACGGTCGAACTGTACACAGATTCTATTCCAATTCGGTTGATCAGCTTTCAGAATTTGTCTTGAAATTAAAACCCTCGCATGTTCACGCGAGGCCCAGCATGTTAGAACCGATGTTGCAATCTGGAAAGGATTTCACCTTTCTGAAACTGGTTGAAACCTCTCTGGAGCCCACTCCACAAAGCTTGAAAGACCTGATTGGCAAGATACCTGGCTGCCGTAATCTTGATACTTATGGGTCTGTCGAAGCGGCCATGATTTCCATGAGCTGTCCGAAGTGCGGAGTTCATCACGTGGCGCGCGCAACCAATACTGTTGAAGTCCGGAAGGAAGATGGCAGCAGCGCCGGGGAGAACGAGACGGGACGCCTGCTGGTCACGGTGCATTCCAACCCGGTCATGCCTCTCATCCGCTATGATACGGGAGACCATGTGCGCGTGACATACACCAGTATGTGCGAGCCGGGGCAACTATCTATCGTCGAAATCAAGGGCCGTGAACGAAACCTTTTCATTGCACCAAACGGCGAGCGAATTTGGCCCTATGTGAGCCCTGTCACGACAGCTGCACTGGGGATAAAGCAATTGAAACTTGTGCAGTCGGCGGTTGATTGCATTGAGGTGCACTATGATATGATGACTGGAGCGGAAAATGTTTCGCAAGCCGACCTGCAGAACTTGATTGATTGGGAAGTTGCCGCTGGGTTTCGGGTTGTGCCCGTAAGGACAAGTGTTTTTCCGTTGGCTGCCAGTGGAAAATACTTAAAACACGAACGTCTGTTTTAGGCGGGTGGCAATGCCGATGAAATCACAACTTGGAGCTTTCGGACTTCTACCCCCGCATTTGAAGGCATTTATTGCTCATGCTGCGCGCCATTCGCCCTATTACCGCGAGCAGGATTGGGCAAAAAATTTTCTCGCAGGTCTGCCTATTCGCCTTGAAGATATTCCAATTACATCAAAGTCAACCGTTCTCGAAAATCCTGCAGCCTTTCGCTCTGATTTTGATCCGCCGCAAGCGGGACCAGCTCATATCAAGCACACTTCAGGTTCAACCGGTGCTGCTTTGGAAATGGCCAAATCCAGCATGCACTTTGAGATTAACCAGTTTGAAAATCAGCGTTTGCTGCGTCCGTGGAATCTGCAGCAATACAAGATTTTCGTTGAGTGTCGGCCCCCGAGTGAAACTCATCCCAGTGGAACAATGGAATCCGCTGTTACGCCGCAAGGCCAACGCCGAATTGTAATCTATACATCGACTGTTGCCGATATCGCATCGCATGTGAATGCAAATCGCGCCGATTATGTTCTCGCCCGTCCTTCGCAGATGCTTGCCATGCTGGAAGACGGCGACGACTACAGTTTCCTGCGATTGATAAAGACTTCGACGGAGGCCGTTCCCGATGAGCTTCGTAGAGCCATCAACCGGTTGCCCAATTGTCGGCACCTTGATCTTTATGGCGCCGTTGAAACAGCACTCATTGCCTGCAATTGCCCCAATTGTGGCAACTATCACCTCGCGCGTGCCAATTCCCATATCGAAATTCTTAATGACAGTGACCAGCCAGCTAAACCGGGCGAACTCGGCCGGATCGTGGCAACGGTATTTACCAATCTGTCCACACCGCTCATTCGCTACGAACTTGGAGATTGGGTGCGATTCACAACGTCAACACGTTGTGAGCCCGGACAGGTGGCGTTGGAGCGAATTTACGGGCGCGACAGAATGATTTTCCGCCTCCCGAACGGCGGCAACATATTGCCGGCACTTGACTCCGAGGCAATGATAAAACTTGGCATCAAGAGGTTTAAACTGGTTCAAACAAGCCTCGATGAAATTGAATTTCGCTACCGGACACTTTCTGGTGTAGATGATCTCGACCAGGAAAAAATGCGCCAGCAAATAGCAACTGACATGTCTCCGCTATTCAAGGTGAAGCTTGTCATGGTTTCGGATTTTCCATTAGCAGCATCTGGCAAATATCTGATGCATGAACGCCTCATTCCATGAAATGCCGCGAAATAGCTTGTGCTGACGTTTCCAAGCCACTTCAGAAGCCGGGCCTGTAATAATCTCAACCTATGTCGGCCTTCACCAACAACAATGTCAAAGGCATCATGGCCCTGTGCCTGGGTTCGCTCGTTTTCTCGCTGCAGGATTCGGCGATCAAGTCGATCAGTGGAGCAGAGGCTGTGACCTTGGCTATCGTTTTTCGCACGCTGGTTTCCATTCCCGTTCTTCTCGTCATGATCTGGTGGGGCGGTGGTTTGCAGCAACTGCGTGACAAGCAATGGAAACTGCTCTTGATCCGCGGTGCCATTCTGCTCGTCGCCTATACCACCTATTTCATGGCCTTTCCGGCATTGCCGCTGGCCGAGGCGATTGCGCTCTACTTTATGGTGCCGCTGCTGGTGACGTTGATGGCAGGGCCCATGCTTGGCGAACATGTCGGCTGGAAAAGCTGGGGCGCTGTGGCCGTGGGCCTCATCGGTGTCTTCGTCATCCTTCAACCCGGCAGTGCGCTTTTCAATCCGGCGGCCTTGCTCTCATTGGCGAGTGCCGCGACCTATGGCTTCTCAATGATCCTCGCCCGAAAATATGGCAGCGAGACCTCAGCGAGTGTCATGTCCTTCTACCAAAATGCCGTTTATCTCGTCGGAGCTTCGGCCATTGCGGGGCTTGCCGCCGTGCTCGGATTAAAGCCGCCGGGCCATCCCAGCCTTGATTTTCTTTTCCGCGCCTGGGCTGTGCCCAGCTTGCATGATGCGTTGTTGATGGGCGCATGCGGCATCATCGCGGCCTTTGGTTCAACCTTGTTGGCTCAGGCCTACAAGATCGGTGAAGCCAATGTCGTTACGCCATTCGAATATACTGGCATGATCTGGGCGGGAACTTTTGGCTTCCTGTTCTTTGGTGAAATCCCCAGGCTGACCACTTTCATCGGCATGGGGTTGATCGCGCTCGCTGGCATTCTCGCTTTGCGGGCTGCCACATCGGGCCGCTCCGACGTTTTGAGTGACGGCTAGAATTCTGCCGCGCACACCGCTATCGTGGCCCCAGAAACAGGAGCCACCATGACAAAGACAGCCAAGGAATATCTCACCGCCGCCCAAGCCGAAGTGCCAACCATTTCGAAGGCCGATGCTGAAAAGCTGATGGGACGCAAGGACGTTGTGTTCTTGGACGTGCGCGACGGCACCGAACTTCAGGTGACTGGCAAGGTGAAGGGTGCTTTGCACATCAATCGCGGCGTTCTCGAATTCAAGGCCGATCCCGCATCGCCCGCCCACGCGCCTGAACTTTCAACCGACAAAACCATCATCACCTATTGCGCTTCTGGAGGCCGCTCTGCACTGGCCGGAAAGACGCTGAAGGAGATGGGCTATACCAAGGTGTTCAACCTCGGCAAATTTCAGGACTGGAAAGACGCTGGCGGCGAGACGGAATAACGATGGGAAAGCAACTCATGCTGAAAAGACTTCTGATCTTGATCGGCATGGGCCTCGGCCTTGCAGGCTGCGTGTTGCAATCGCACCAGCCACTGTTTGCTGAGAATGATGGTGTTTCGCTGCCTGCAGCCTTGGGCACGCACTTCGTGATGGAAAATTTTGATGATGGGGCCTGGGCGAAAGAAGAAGGCTCAATCACCCTCAAAGCCATCGACCATCATTATGTGGCCACCGATGAAGCGAAGAAGGACGAGATCGCAGCGCTGTTCGTGCCGCTGGATAAAAACTGGTGGGTGATGCAGGCGCAGGAGAAGGATAAGCCCAGCGTCTATATCCTCGCCCAGGCCGAAGGCAACGCGCTGCTGCTCACGCCGCTCACCTGCGAAGACCTCAAACTGAAACCCGCCGCCGCCGCCGAAATCAGCTTTGAAGGCGATGACTGTTATTTGAAAGGCGGGCAGGGCCTTGAATATTTCAAGGCGCTGATGGCGACTGCCAAGCCTGCAAAGATGCGCCTCTCCAAAATAAATTAAATCCTTCACTAGGAAAATAACGCTTGACACCGTACGGGCAAGGTGCTAGTTCTCGCCATACTCCACATTTGCGCGTGAGATCGAATAGGGCACACAACGCTGGCCCGGCTGCATCAATAACGCCGTGGGGTGAATTGCAAAAATCTGAATGAAATGTCCCCTCGCATCTCGAGTGCGGGGGAGCGATGCGGAACAGCGTGTTTTCATTAAATCTTCTGCCGGGGCGAACACGGCAGCAGCAACGCAGACGCGCCGGATGAGGGATGTCTCGAGCCAAATCTCACCTACGAGCCCTCGTCCCCGCTGCTGCGAACCCACTCCTACCGTTGAATCGACGAGGTTGGTATGAGTTATCTAAGCCTGAATCCCCGTCCTTTAACTTAGAAAGATGCTGATCGCGCAGGCGGGGCACGTGAATTTGACATTCCTCTCAGGGAAAGTCTGAGATACGGTGAGTACGAGTTAAAAACATTCGAAATCAGAATTCGAAATCAATGGCTGTCTAGTGATAGGCGACTAAAAACAGGAGATTGAATAGCCCCTAGATTTGTAGACACTTTGCCCCTTACAAAACGAGGCAAGGAGACGATCATGGGACAAGCTAGATTCACGGAAGATTTCAAAACAGATGCCATCAAGCAGATAACAGAACGAGGACATTCTGTTTCGGATGTTTCGCAACGTCTGGGTGTTAGCACGCATTCATTGTATGCTTGGATAAAGCGGTATGCTACTTCTCCTACTTCAGCGGTGAAGGACGACCAGTCAGCCGAGATCAGGCGGCTGAAGCAAGAGCTGGCTCGTGTCACTGAGGAGCGTGACATCTTAAAAAAAGCCACCGCGTATTTCGCCAAGGATGCAAAGTGAAGTACGTGTTCATCAAGGCGCATCAGCTGCAGTTCACCATCCGTGTCATGTGCCGGATGCTCTGCGTTCACCCCAGTGGCTTCTATGCTTGGGCCAAACAACCGTTCAGCAAGAGGGCTGGTGAAGATGATCGCCAGACGAAGCTGTTGCGGGAAGCTTGGCACGACAGCGGGAAGGTTTACGGATATCGCAAGCTACATGATGATTTAAGGGATCAAGGTGAGACCTGTTGTCCAAACCGCGTGGCGCGGCTGACAAAGCTGGCCGGGATAAAGGCGCTGATTGGCTATAAACGCCGCAACGTCAGCTATGGTGGCAAGCCGTCAATCACCGTCGACAACACTCTAGCCAGACAATTTGAAGTGGATACGCCAGACAAAGTTTGGGTCACTGACATCACCTATATCAAAACCGGCGAAGGCTTTGCCTATCTGGCCGTCGTCATTGATCTCTATTCCCGCAAAGTTGTCGGCTGGGCCATGCAGAGCCGACAAACGACGGATATGGTTTTACAGGCGTTGCTCATGGCGGTCTGGCGCAGGAAGCCTGATGGCAAAGTTCTCATCCACTCAGACCAAGGTTCCCAGTTCACCAGCATCGACTGGGCCTCATTCCTGAAGCAGCACAATCTCGAACATTCCATGAGCCGCAGGGGCAACTGTCACGACAACGCCGTTGCTGAAAGCTTCTTCAACCTGCTCAAGCGCGAACGCATTAGGCGTAAAGTCTACAAAACCAGAGATGAAGCCAGGCAAGATATCTTCGAATACATCGAAATGTTCTACAACCCAAAACGCAAACACGCTAACAACGGGATGCTGTCACCCGTCATATTCGAACAGCAGCAAAAACTGAATCCGCAACGTGTCTAGAAAATGCGGGGCTATTCAGATCGAGTTGTTTCGCAAAAAAACTGTCATCATTGTCGGAGCAGGCGCAAGCAGAGATTTTGGATTTCCTCTCGGACCAGAACTCTTGGATCTGCTTCGCAAATGCCTCGTTCAAGGTCGTCAAGAATTTCGAAATAAGGGTGGTCTCTATGGACAGATAGGTGGGAAAGAACTTTTGTTGCAAAAGTATCGGCTATTATATCAACACGCTGGTGAAAATCAAAATTTAGAGCTCGGTTTTGACGTTGCCGCTTTAGATGCCTTCCAGCATTCGATTGATGGACAGACGATAACTTCTATAGATAGATTCTTGCGTGATCACCCGGAGCATTCTGAGATAGGAAGATTTCTTATTGCTCTAGAAATCGTCGCTCGTTCCTATAGTAAAGTAGACACCAACGACGAGTGCTTCCTTCCCGATTTTTCCACTGGCGCATCTACCGAATGGATTGCGTTTTTGATCAACGAATTGCGAGAGGGAGCATCTGACGCGAGCGAACTCAGAGAAAACAAGTTGACCATAGTCAATTTTAACTACGACACGACGATCGAACGAGCGCTAGATGCCCAGTTTTCAAAAACTAGCCGGCACAAAGGTGCCAGCTGGAAAGATTGTGTGAAGATGCTACATGTCTACGGCCAAGTTGCACCTCTAGAAAAACATCTACGGTGGTCAAATTTTTTCTCTCAGGTGCAAGAATCTGCGAAAACTCTTAGCTACATCGACGGTAGAATGCACCACTCACCAGATTTTAGTTCAAACTTGAACACTTGCGCGAACGCTCTTGTAGATGCAGAAAAGGTGTGTTCAATTGGATTTGCTTTTGATGAGGCAAATAATGCGCTACTGGGCCTCAGTCAGAATCACATCCCCGAAAAGACTTTTGCTTTGAACTATGATGGCAATGTGGGCTTGAACAATAGACTTAGAAATCTTGGAGTAACGCACATATTCCAACCAACTGGGGGAGAAAAAGTGCTGCCAATTAAGCAGGCTTTAGAATATGGCTTGATACCATAGATCACCCCCTCCTTCTTACCCTTCTCGCTCCCCCATCATCACCCAAAGTTTCCACATGCTTGATCGGTGGCAGGGTCACCACCTTTTTCAAATTCACGAAATCCGCCGTCTTGTGCGGCATGGCCATGGCTTCCACGAAATGTTGCTGGAACAGGGGCTCGACCGCTGTTTCGATTTTCTCGATGCGGCGGACGACGGCTTCGACTTCATCGCGCGCCGCCTTGTTCAACAGCGCAATGCGCGCACCCGTTCCGGCGGCGTTGCCAGCGCTTTGAACGCGCGCCAGATCGCAATCGGGAATGAGGCCCAAAATCATCGCATATTTCATGTCGATGTGTGAGCCGAAGGCCCCGGCCAGCCTGATCTTGTCGGGCGCATCAATGCCAAGCTTGTCCATCAGCAAGCGCACACCCGCATAGAGAGCGGCCTTGGCCATTTGAATGGCGCGCACGTCATTTTGCGTCACGCGAATGGTGGGCTCGTTGCCACCTTCTTTCGGTGCGCGGATCACATAGTTGAAGGTGCGCTTGTAAGCCTCGATGCGTGGGGAGCGCGCCGCAAAGCTGCCATCCATCAAACCATCCTGGCTGATGATGCCGGTGAGATACATTTCCGCAATGGCCTCAATGATGCCAGAGCCGCAAATGCCCGTGACACCCGTGCCCGCAATCGCCTCCTCAAAGCCCGGCTCATCCGACCAGAGTTCACAGCCGATCACGCGATAGCGTGGCTCCAGCGTTTCAGCGTCGATGCGGATGCGTTCGATCGCTCCCGGTGCGGCTCGCTGGCCCGATGAAATTTGCGCGCCTTCAAAGGCAGGGCCCGTGGGCGAGGAACAGGCGAGCAGGCGCTTCTTCGATCCCAGAATGATTTCGGCGTTGGTGCCCACATCCACGCACAGCATGATCTCATCGGATTCATGCGGCGCTTCGGAGAGGGCGACGGCGGCGGCATCAGCACCCACATGGCCCGCAATGCAGGGCAGCACATAAACATAAGCGCCGGGGTTCAATTTGAACTCCATCTCGCGCGCCGGGAAGGTGAGGGCCAGACCCGTGGCCAGCGCGAACGGCGCGCCGCCAAGTTCGGTAGGGTCGATGCCAAGGAACAGGTGATGCATGACGGGGTTGCCCACCAGCACAACTTCAAGAATATCGGTGATGGCGATATTGGCCTGGCCCGCCACTTCCTCCGCGAGTTGCTGCAAGGCCTGACGGATGGCCGAGGTCATTTCCTGCTCGCCGCCGGGATTCATCATCACGTAGGAGACACGGCTCATCAGGTCTTCACCAAACCGGATTTGCGGATTCATCAGGCCTGCGGAGGCGGCGACTTCGCCGGTGGACAAGTTCGTGAGATGGGCGGCGATGGTGGTTGAGCCCACATCAATGGCGAGGCCAAAAAGATTGTCATGAAAACCGGGCCAGATGGCAGCAAGCCTGTTGCCGCCGCCTGCTGGCCGCGAGAACACGGCACAGGTGATTTTCCATTCCCCTTTGCGCAAAGTTTTTTGCAAGGTGGAAATGAGCGCGATATCGCAGGACAGATTTTCAACGCCCCACTGGTCCTTCAGCGCAATGAAAACCCGCTCCAGATCAGACGACGGCTTGTGCATGTCGGGCTCTTCAACCTCAATGAAGAAGAGCTTTGTTGCGGGATCAAGTTCGATGGCGCGCGTGTCGGCTTCCTTGCGGACGACCTGCTTGTGGACCTGCGATTCCGGCGGAACGTCGATAACCAGATCGCCCATGATCTGGGTTTGGCAGGATAGACGCCGCCCCGCAGGCAAGCCTCTGATCTTGTCGTAACGTTGCTCGGTGGGCGTGAAGTCATTCACATGGGTCGCGGCAGACGTGATGCCATGCTTGGCAAATTCGCCCACGCCGACGTTGATCTGGCAGCGCCCGCAAATGGCGCGGCCGCCACACACGGAGTCAATATCAACGCCAAGCTGGCGCGCGGCGGTGAGCACGGGTGTGCCCACAGCAAAGCGTCCGCGCTTGCCGGAGGGGGTGAAAACGATGAGAGGATTCTGGTCAGTCATGGGCAAGGATTATAGGCATTTGTCGGGGGTTGAAACTACCAAATGCGACATGGTTTTGGAGTCCATCCCCGGGAAATCACGCTCTCAATAGCCGTCCCTGAATTGCGCGCACAAATCGAAAACCTGTTGTCGCAGCCAGATATGGGCCGGGTCGCGCGTGCGCCGGCTGTGCCAATGCATCATGATGGGGGTAACGGGAGCATCAAAGGGCAGATCAAACACGGCAAGACCCAAAGGCTTTGCATAGGCGATGGCAAACTGTGCGGGCACTACGGCGGCAAGATCACCGTCTTCCACACAATGGGTCAGCGAGGCAAAGTGCGGCATGGTCAACACCACACGGCGCTGGCGCCCGATTTTTTCTAATGTGTCGTCAATCAGCCCGCGCCTCGAGCCGTTGACGGACCGCAAACCCCAGCGCAGGGCGCAGAATACCTCAATCGGCAAAGGCTTAGACAGGTCCAGGTCCTGAACCTTGTTGTGGGTTGGTGAAATTATGATTTTGAATGGTGAAGGAAACAGCTCTTCACTGGCAATCCATTCGGGTGTTTCGAGCCGCGGCTCAAGCGCCAGATCAATCGCGTCATCGGTCAGAAGCCGTTGCACATCGCCACGCGCCGTATCGAGGAAACGCAGCGATAACCCGTCAGAGATTTGGGTGAAGCGTGCCATCAGCTGGTTGGCAAAAAGGGTTGAGAAAAGATCGGCACCCATCAAGGTGAAACTGCGTTCGAGCTTTTCCGGAGAAAAACTGCGCTCGCTTTCGAGCAGGCGCTGAAGGGATTGCAGCGCATCCTGAATTCCGGGCGCGATTGTTTCTGCCCGCGGCGTCGGCAGCATCTCGTTGCCCTGGCGCACAAACAGCCGGTCATCCAGCAAATCGCGCAAACGGTTGAGGGCCGCACTCACTGCAGGCTGGCTGAGCCCCACCTGTTCGCCAGCCCGCGTGGCGCTGCGCTCACGCATCAGTGCATCGAAAACCCGCAATAGATTCAAGTCGAAGGCGGCAAAATTCATGGGCTTAATGGAGCACATATAATCAATCGATTTCAAGTCCGGTGCCGCTTTTTCTATGAGGCCCCTGTCAGTTCACGACGGCAATTCCGCCGCAACACAGGAGATGAACATGAAAACCAAATCGGCAGTGGCCACCACGAATGGCCTTCTCAACTTCAAGGGCACACTGGTGTCGATCCGCATGTCTGCCAATGACAACAGTGACGGAATTTCCATCATCGAACACCGGATGCCTGTGGGCGAAGCAACACCTTTGCACATTCACCGCCATGAAGACGAGATTTTTCATCTGCTGCAAGGCCGCATGCTCTTCGACATTGACGGCAAGACTGTCGTGGCCAATGCCGGCGACATTATTGTTGCACCCAAAATGAAGCCGCACCGTTTCCGGGTGGAATCAGTGGAGGGCGCACACTGCCTGACCATCATGAAAGGCAAAGACTTCGAGACCATGGTGATGGAGATTTCGGCGCCAGCGACATCCGACATCATGCCTTACGCCCAGGCTGCCACGCCTGAGATGATTGACGCGCTCGTGGCGGCTTGTTCGCGCAATGGCATCGACATTATTGGGCCGCCGCTCGCTGCCTAAGTGAGCTTCACGCCATGCACAGGGAAGGGGAACGTACGAACCCCTTCCTTGTTCTATCTCTAAATCCTGCCGCTTCTCGGACAAGTCGAAACACTCGATTTTCCCGCCATCGTGGCATTGAGCCAATTCACCACCGCCGGAATTCCATTCACTTCGGAACCCGAATGGGTGGCATCCTTGAGGTAGAGAAGCTGGATGTTGCCACCGCTCTGGCAACTGTCTTTATAAACTCGCGCTGTGACTTCGGGTCGCACAATCGAGTCAAAGCCGCCTTGCACCAGCATCATGGGAACATCGAGCGGGAAGATTGAGACCGTGTTTTCAATCATCACCTTGCGCCAATCAGGATGTTGCAGGGGGTTGCCCACAAACATGTCTGGCCCGAATTGGGCTTGCATCTTGAACGCATCAATGGCGCCCACCGCATCATCAACGCAAATGGCGTTGATGGCAAAAGCAGTGGTCAGGGCAGAATCGCTCAGTACTTCACGCAAATTGAGGCCATATTTGATCGCCCATGATTTCATGGTGTAGCTCATTAATATCTTGCCTTCGATGCTGCCCACATTGGCGGAGAAAAGTGCTGGCAGATTTGTAGGTGGCGCAATGGCGGCAAGCGCCTTCAGTTTGAACTCGGGCATATATTGGGGGGCGAGAAGGCCCGCGAAGGCCACCGCGTGGCCCCCTTGCGAAAAACCATAGATACCATATTCAAACGATGCATTGAGGCCAGGAATTCTCGAAGCAGCGCGCACCGAGTCCAGCACCGCATGGGCTTGGCCTGCGCCGACAAGGTAACCAAGCGGCCCTGGTGTTCCGAGCCCGGGGTAATCCGTTGCCACGATGATGTGGCCTGCTGAAACAAGCTCATTCAAGCCCGCTATAAAGCCAGCGGGAGATTTGCGCGCCGATGGCGCGCAGTTGGGGGCGGTGCCCACCGTCGGGTGCGCCCAGGCCACGATGGTCTGTTTGGTGTTGGCCGTGACACCCACCGTGGAAGCCACAACAATTCCCGAAGCAGCGGTGGGCCGCCCACTATGATCGCGCGTGGCATAAAGAATGCGCCAGGCTTTGGCCCGGTAAAAGGCGGGAAGGCCGATCTGCTGAATCCGGATGAGACTGCCGGGAGGTTGCGCGACCTGTGTGGGCGTGGCGTCATAAAATCCAGGGGCTGCATGGGCCGCGAAACTGAAAAATGTCGCGGCCAAAAGCAGAGAGACAACGCCAAGGAGTTTCCGCATAGATTCCAATGTCACGATCGATCCAATCCCCTGTGCAGCAATCGCGTGAAGCGCCACTGACACCTCTTGAGTTCCACACGTCTTTGGCACAGGCTGAAGAAACTGTCACGTTTGGGACGATCAAAGGGTGAATCATGTGGGACGTTGCCTGCTTCGGCGAGTTGTTTATCGATTTGGTCCCGCAGGCCAAGGTCAATGGTCAATGGCTCTATTCACCAAGTCCTGGTGGCGCTCCGGGCAATGTGGCAGTCGGTGTGTCGCGCCTGGGTCACAAAAGCCTGATGGTGAGCCGGGTCGGCGATGAGGCCTTTGGCAAACTTCTGCTTGATGCACTGAAGTACAATTCAGTTGATGTCTCTGGCGTCACACTGTCCAAGAGCGAAAAGACGGGACTCTCCGTGGTCACGTTGTCGGATGATGGCGACAGGGCTTTCATGTTTTATCATGATCGCCCTGCTGACCTGCATATCAATGCTGACGACATAACGCCTCGAATGATTGAAGAGAGTCGCATCCTGCATATCGGGTTGTTGCCACTTGCAGCACCACCGTCGGCAGCGGCCCAAAGAAAGGCGATGGATATGGCTGATGCGGCCGCTATTCCCATTTCATGCGACGTGAATTTCAGGCACGGGCTTTGGGCCGATCATTCCAAGATGTTTGAGGCCGGGCGCTTTATCATTTCGCGCTCGGCAATCGTGAAGGTGAGTGAGGAAGAACTTTTGGAACTCACCCACAAGGCCTCAATGGACCAGATGGTGCAAAGACTCTGGCACGAGAACTTGAAACTCTTCTCTGTCACGAGGGGTGCACAAGGATCAGTACTCTACACGCCAGAGCGCAAATATGTTTGCGATGGCTTCAAGGTCGATGCCGTGGACACTACCGGCGCTGGCGATGCCTATACGGCCTCCATCCTGTCTGGCGTGTTGAACGGGGGCAGGGCCAGTGAGCCTGCGAAACTTGTGCTCAACGCCTGTGCCGCTGGCGCACGCGCCGCAATGAAAAAGGGTGCCATGGAAAGCTTGCCAGCATTGGCCGACATCGCTGAACTGATTGCACAACAGCCAATAGCCGTCAGCGCGCATCCGCGTAGTTAGGATTTGCCTTCAACGCCACGCCGCCATTTTCCTGAACGACAATCTGGCGCATGCCGCGCGTGGTGATCTCGGCATAATCATGTCCGGCCTGCTGGTTGCAGCACCAGACAAACACCAGTGGCTTGTCGCCCACATTGATTGAGCGATGCGCCCAATCGGGTGGAATGAAAGCGCAAACACCGGGCTTCATGTCAACGCGGTGGATTTCACCTTGGCGCGATTGCAACAGCAACACGCCTTCGCCGCTTTGCGTGTAATAGATTTCGCCCATGTCGCGCCGCTCATGAAAGTGGCCGCGCGTCATAAAGAACTCATCTCCAACGAGACCGGGTTCCATCGTGGTGGTTCCGAAGAACAGATCAGCACCAGGCTCTTTGTATTCGCTCACCGTATAAGCAACTACATCCCCCTTGCTCGCCAGCAGGTCATCACAGGCAGCGCCATCGCTATAAATGCTGCGAAGCTCACTCAAGCGCTTCACATAAGTGCCCGTGCTGGGCGAAACAACGCCACTGACGGGATCAATCACAACGCCGGCTGGAAGCAATGGTATCTCCTTTGAATGAACGGCGGGAGGTAACGCTGTGGGCTAAATGCTGTCAAGTGTGAGGTATCACTGGCACCTACGTTCCTCGCGGGCCTTGCGGCGTAGCTAGATTTTGAATTTGTTTTCCCGATGCCATTTGAGATTGTTTCTGCCTGGCCATTGCTCAGGATCGCGAGGTAAGATTGCCTTGCCACTGCTATTGAGCAAGTGATCGAAATCATAGTTGATATGACGAGACTTCAAAATTGCAAAATCGTCAGACAGCGCCAATAGGCCAGCATCGAACATCCAATGGGCAGTTCCAGAGAGCGCGATACCATTCTTGATTGAATCTGATCCATTATGTTCGACTGGCACGATATGAGCGGCCTCAACTTCGGGTCGGCCGCCACCATTTATAATTCTCAACCCTGTAAACGCACAGCGCCGATCGTATGCGTTGAGAACATGTTGACGAAATCGCCTGTCTCGGAATTTTCTGTCCGTAAGTTGTCTCACGATATCGCGCTCTATGAAGAGTTGACCTTCTTCTTCAAAGCCATTTGCAGGGATACCTGGTGGAATAACTTCGGGTGCAGCACGATCCCGATTCGGGAATTCAGGTTCCTCACCGAAACCCGCGTCAATGATCTTGGTGAATTCCTACCACGAGATGATGCGAACTGCGCTCTGGGCTGTGCCTCCATTTACTTTGCCATCTGGCGTCACCAGTTTGGACTCAAAACCGCCGTTTGAAAGATAATCAACAGGAGCATCAAACTCGATATGTTCCGCCATTTCCGCATAGAAATGGTCGATTCGAGCTGAGTCGGCACGAATTTTTTGCACTTTTGCCACCGCCGTATAATAGCGGCCCGACCTCCCATCGCAGGTGCCGTAGTACACAATTCGATCACCGACGGTTTGTTCGACGCGTTTCAAATAGATTTTGGGAAAATGATACTGGCTTTCGGAATCATCATATGGGCTGTCAGGTTTGTGAACGAAAACGGCATTTGCCATTCCCAAAAACTACTAGGGCATAGACCGTTTCGCAATAGGCAGCGGACTGCTTCAATCGCA
The DNA here is from genome assembly GCA_039928255.1 of Aestuariivirga sp. Classification (GTDB taxonomy): domain Bacteria; phylum Pseudomonadota; class Alphaproteobacteria; order Rhizobiales; family Aestuariivirgaceae; genus Aestuariivirga. The sequence goes on from JBDSTO010000156.1 coordinate 15,267, forward strand.
CGAAGTTGATGCTTAGCGGCGGCGCCGTTCCTCACGCGCCTTGCGGCGGGCTTCGATGTCTTCGTTTGATGATTGGAGACCTGCGGCTTGCGCCGCTGCTGATGGGCCCGATGTCATTTCGCGGAATTTGTTTGTCCAGAACTTGCAGTTCTTGTCCGTGCCGTTGAGGACGTTGGCACCGAAAATGGCGTGCATGTCTTCATCGTGAAGCGGGTTCATGATGGCAGACGTCATGCCATGTGAAGCCGCCATGGCGAGGAAATAGCCGGTCAGCGCGCGGCGGTTCGGCATGCCGAAGGAAACATTCGATGCGCCGCACGTCGTGTTAACTTTCAATTCTTCGCGCAGGCGCCGGACCAAACGGAATACCTGTTGGCCCGCAGTGCCCATGGCCCCAATCGGCATGACCAATGGATCAACCACGATGTCTTCAGGCTTGATGCCAAAATCGGCAGCACGTTCCACGATCTTCTTGGCCACGGCAAAGCGCACATCGGGATCTTCCGAAATGCCCGACTCGTCATTGGAAATGGCAACAACCGGCACATTGTATTTGGCAATCAGGGGCAAAATCGCTTCCAGCTTTTCTTCTTCGCCAGTGACGGAGTTGACCAGCGGGCGGCCCTTGGCGGTTTCAAGCCCAACTTTCAAAGCCGAGGTGACTGAACTGTCGATGCACAACGGCAAGTCAGTAATCGATTGCACGATCTCCAACGTCTGGCGCAGCAGCGGCGGCTCGGACTGGTTTGGGTCGACCGCCGTCACACCGGCATTCACGTCAAGAATGTGAGCGCCCGCAGCCATCTGTGCGAGAGCATCCTTGATCACCGTTTCAAAATTGCCAGCCTGCATTTCAGCAGCAAGCTTCTTGCGGCCCGTCGGGTTGATGCGCTCGCCAATCACAGTGAACGGCTTGTCAAAGCCGATGATGTGGGTGCGTGTGGCAGAAGAAACGATGGTGTGTGTCATGTCAGGCTTTCCCGCCATTAGCGATCAGGGCTTTGATTTTCTCTTGGGTATAAGTGGATTCGAGTTCGGCCTTGGCCTTTTCGACTTCCGCCGCCATGTCGTCGGATACAACAACGGGCTCCGAACGCCGCCTGTCCGCCAGATAGGCATCGGTGTCGGTTGAGCCGGAACGCATCGCGGCCATGTCGATGGCTTCCATGAAGCGGTTGTCGAGCATGCGCTTTTCTTCCTTGCGCCCGATTTTTACCGAGACAGCCGAAGGAATGTCGCGCCAGTAGGTGATGATCAAATTGGCCATGCGCAACCTTATGCCGTGGTTGAAATACGACTTCTAGCAAAAAAACGACACAGCTTCAGAGCCTTACGTAGTTGTGCGAATTTGCACAGATGAAAATCAAAATTTAGGTGAATTTTATTCAGCTGAATTGTGTTTTTATCAACCGTGCAAAGTTACCATATGGGCATAAGTTCCTTGTCCTAAACATAGTTTCAAGGGCAACATGACATCTGATTCGAGGCAAAAAGGTCAAAAGATGCGCTATTTCAACAATCTCATTCTCACTGCAGTTGCAACTATCTTCACATTCGTGGCCCCCGCCCTGGCCGATATTCGCATCGGCGTTGCGGCGGAACCTTATGCACCCTTCACCTCAAAGGATGCTTCGGGAAAATGGGTAGGCTGGGAAATAGACATGGTGAATGCGCTCTGCGCCGAGATCAAAGAAAACTGTACCATCGTGGAAACCGCATGGGACGGCATCATCCCGGCACTCTCGGCCAAGAAGATCGATGTGATCCTGGCATCAATGGCAATAACGCCAAAGCGCCGCGAAGTGATCAACTTTTCTGACGCTTATTATATTACAACTGTAATGATGGCGGGCCCCAAGAGCGGCGACATGGATGTTTCACCGGAGCATCTCGCCGGCAAGATTCTTGGCGCCCAAGTCTCCAGCGTTCAGGCCGCCTATCTTGAAAAATATTATGGCAAGACCTCCACCATCAAAACTTATGCAACGCAGGATGAGGCCAATTCCGATCTGGCTGCGGGGCGCCTGGATGGCGTGCTGGCCAATGGACTGGCGCTAGATGCGTTCGTCGCATCAGAACAAGGCGCATGCTGTGAGGTGAAGGCCGCAGTTCCTTATGACAAGGAAATTATTGGAGAAGGTGTTGGCGCAGGATTGCGCAAAGAAGATACGGAGCTGGCCACCAAGATCAACGCGGGCCTTGCCGCCCTTGCCAAGGCGGGTACCTTCGATACGATCTCCGCGAAATATAACCTGACCGGAAAGCTGATCACGCCGAAGGGCTGACGAGACGCGGCAGGGGCATGGCGTTTTCGCCGCCCTTCACCTCAACGCCCTTCCAGAAAGCCACATAGCCGGTGATGGCTTTGGCAGCAGGCGAGGGGGCGTTGTAAATCCAGGCAGCGTCTGAGTTGGTTTTGCCGTCGACCACCAGGTCAAAATAATTGGCATTGCCCTTCCAGTGGCAAACACTGGTTTGAGGGCTGTCTTTGAAGAACGCCTTGTTCAGGCTCTCCGGCGGGAAATAGGCATTGCCTTCAACGCTGATGCAGTGATCACTCTCTGCAATGATTTTTCCATTCCATGTGGCGGTGGTGAGGGGCATGGGCGCTCGCAAAATTATTGTTGATTGCAGTTCTAGGCCGTTAGCCCCGCCCACTCAAAATCAACAAGCCGTTACTCACTTGGCTGGTGCGGGTGGCACCTTTGCTTTGAAAATCCGGTCCCAAATCAGCAGGATTACAATGGCACCCACGATGGATCCAAAGAACCCTGCAAATTCGCCCGGTTGGTAAAGGCCAAGGAATTGTCCGATGAAACTTCCAACATAGGCCCCGGCGACACCCACCAGCGTCGTGCCGATCACGCCGCGGGGACCATTGCGCCCCGGTAAAACCAACTTGGCAATGGCCGCAGCGCAAAGACCAACGATTGCAATCCAAACATATTCCATGATTTTCCCCTCCGTAAAGAGCGGGCCGAGCCGTAGCCCGGCCGCCTGTCTCTAAATGTTAAGCCCCAAAGAATGTGCGCGAAAGAATGCCGACGATCAGGCTGAAAGACCGCACGGCATCCAGCGAAACATTCTGGCCGACAAAGCTTCCTGTGCCGTCAATGTTGACGGCAACCTTGTCCGTCTGGCCGTCACTTTCAACGTCGACATACTGGCTTTCTTTCATGATGATTTGGCCAGAAATGCCATCGGCTGCAGCGAACGCATCAGCATCGCCTGATGGTGCCGCAAACAGCGCATCATCGGTTCCCACATCTGCGGAAGGCAGGGCGAGCGTTAAATCATATTGATGCTGGTTGCCGACATTGGGTGTTGCGGTGAAAGGCATGTTGCCCTTCAGTTGGTATTCCTTGCCGTTGCATTTGGCCTTGACGTTGATGAACCAGGATGAGGTTTGATAGGCATAGACCATGTCGCCGTTCCACACGCAGCCCTTGTCGGAGGGCAATCCAATGGAGGGCACTGTGAAGTTGACAAGTTGAACCGTGTCAACGCGTTCATCGATTAAGCCGCTTTGCTTTGACTTCAAGTTTTTCATGATGCTGTCGCGCAGCAATGACGCTGTCGTGGAAGGCACCTTTGGCTTCAACATCATCGAACCGGAAAATGCACCTTCTGAGGCAGCAACCTTGCCGACGGCCAGATAATTGGTTTTCAACGTGGTGGCATCTGTGTAGCCGTCTGATTTTTCAACCCACCCGCCAGCAATTTGCGTACGCTGGATTTTCTGGCCGTTGGCAGGGTTGACGAGAACACCGTTGCCCGTGACAGCGCAGGACTCGTTTTGTCCGCCGATGATGCCGCCCGTCGCGGCCTGGCATTTGATGGTAAGATTGGTTTCAACTTGTTTGTCGGCAAGGCCGACAGTGAAGGTGTCAAACAACGTCTTGTCGCGCAGGGATTGCTGATCGGCCTTCATGGTGAAGGTCACGGTCTCGGCACTCAGCGCTGCGCTGCTCATCAGAAGCACAAAAGCAGAGGCACAAAGGAATTTGCGTGTCATAGAAGAATCTCCCATTCAGCAGTTTGCTAGAAGCCCCACAGAATCAAATAGCATGTTCTCGGCATTTTCGCGTGCTAATCAAGTGCGGGTTGGCCCAATCCCTAAGAGTATATTGCCAAACTCTGACAAGGTTTTGATATTAACTCCTAATCGTCCACTACCCCGGCTGCGATCAGGGCTTCAATTTCGGCGGGCGAAAGATCAAGATGGCGCGCCAGAACATCACGTGTTTGCCCCCCGAGCCGCGGCGAAGGCGTTGAATATTGGTTGGGTGTTGCCGAAAACAACACGGGATTTGCAACGCTTGGCACTTCAACGCCATCGTCGCGGGTCAGCGAGAGCTTCAACCCCCGGGCTTTCACCTGCTCATTGTCAAACACTTGATCGATCGTATTGATCGGACCGCACGGAACGGAGTCCTTCTCGAAGGCAGCCACCCATTCAGCTGTTGTTCTTTTCCGCATCGCTGGAGTAAGTATGGGGTTGAGTTCGGAGCGGTGTTCCACACGCCCGCGGTTGGTGGCGAACTTTGGATCAACGCTTACGCCAATGATCCGGCAGAATTCTGCAAACTGGCGGTCATTGCCCACCGCCACAATCATGTGACCGTCAGCCGTTTCAAATGTCTGATAAGGCACAATGTTGGGGTGGGCGTTGCCTAGACGTTTTGGAACTTTGCCACCCACCAGATAATTCAAGGCCTGATTGGCCAGTACCGAGACTTGGCTGTCCAGCAATGAAATATCGATGTGTTGGCCTTCGCCCGTGCGTTCGCGGTGATAAAGTGCGGCCTCAATCCCGATCACGGCATGAAGCCCTGCAAACACATCGGCGAAGGCAACGCCCATCTTCATGGGCTGCCCATCAGGCTCGCCGGTGATTGACATCACCCCCGCCATGCCCTGGATCATGAAATCATAACCAGCGCGGTTGGCATAAGGGCCATTCTGGCCAAAGCCGGTGATCGAACAATAGATGAGCTTGGGGTTGGCGACTTTCAG
>JBDSTO010000157.1:0-6243 GCA_039928255.1 Aestuariivirga sp.
TGTGCCAGATACGCATCGGAACCAACTGAAAAGTGAATGGTGCGGGATGACGGACTCGAACCGCCGACATCTTCGGTGTAAACGAAGCGCTCTACCAACTGAGCTAATCCCGCAGAGGGCTGCTTCCTAGCGGCTGCATTTGGCCAAAGCAAGGCATAAAACATGCACCAAAAAACCCCATGCGATTCTGAGGGCGCACAGGGCTGTTGTGGTTGGTGAATGGACTATGCCCTAGACGTTGACAGCCTCCTTCAAAAGTTTGCCGGGTTTAAACTTGGCCCTGCGCGACGCAGGTATTTTGACGGCCTTTCCCGTCTTGGGATTGCGCGCGACGCCAGCTTTTCGCCGTGCCACGCTGAACACCCCAAAGCCCATCAGGCGAACATCATCGCCCTGCTTCAATGCCTTCATGATATTTTCGATTGTGGCTTCAACCACTTCTTCGGCAGCGACACGCGAAAGCTTCGTTTCTCTCGCCACTTTCAAGATAAGCTCGCTTTTGTTCATTGTGTCCTCACATCCACCAACACAACCAACGCCGTCTTGGATGGCAGATTGGAGTTGATCGCCAGAGATTCGCAAGAACAAATATTTCTTTTCAGCAAGGCATGGCCGTCATAGTCTGGGACATGGATTTCATCCCAAACAGCACCACCCTGTTCGCCTATTCGATTGCCTCGGTGATTCTTTTCATCACCCCCGGCCCAGACATGAGCCTGTTTCTGGCCCGTACCATGTCGTCGGGTCGAGCGGCGGGAACTGCCTCCGTGCTCGGTGCCAACGCAGGGATCGTCATTCACACTTTGCTGGTGGCATTTGGCATTTCGGCCTTGGTGGCAGCGTCCTATACGGGCTTTCTGGTTCTCAAAATTGTGGGAGCGGGATACCTGCTCTGGCTGGCAGTAGACGCCATTCGTCACGGCTCTTCGCTCAATGTTGGCGATGTGAACAAGAAGCAGGTGTCCCTGAAATCAAGTTTTCTGATGGGGCTCTCGGTCAACCTCACCAACCCAAAAGTGGTGCTGTTCTTCATCACCTTCCTGCCCCAGTTTGTGAATGCGGGCGATGCCCATGTGACTGCCAGGCTGATATTTCTCGGCCTCTATTTTGCGGTGATAAATATCCCACTTTCGGTGTTGATGATCTGGGGTGCTGAAAAACTGGTGGTCTGGCTGAAATCGCGTCCAAAAGTCATGCGAGGTATTGATTTTTCCTTTGCGGGAATCTTTACGCTCTTTGCGCTGAAGATTGCGCTCACCCAGGGCCGACACTGAAAAGGGCGGAAGTTTCCTCCCGCCCTTTGCAATAGATCATATTCAGCCTTGCCTCAGTGCGCCCTGGCACCCTCGCTTGAGCGTTCCGCAGCAGCGCGCGCAAGAGCGGCAGCCTCTTCAGCCACTTCATCCCAGATGATTGGCTCTGGCATGCGCACCAGCGCATGTTTCAGAACATCATCCATCATCGCAACCGGGATCAGCTCCATCCCGTTTTTGACGGAGTCAGGAATGTCGGCAAGGTCCTTCACGTTCTCCTCAGGGATCATCACCTTCTTGATGCCACCGCGAAGGGCCGCGAGAAGTTTCTCCTTGAGGCCACCAATCGGCAACACGCGACCACGCAAGGTGATCTCGCCCGTCATTGCCACATCCTTGCGGACAGGAATGCCGGTCATCACCGAAACAATTGCCGTGGCCATGCCAACGCCAGCCGATGGGCCATCCTTCGGTGTTGCACCTTCCGGCACGTGAACGTGGATGTCCTTCTTGTCGAATACTGGTGGTTTAACACCAATCGAAGGAGCACGGCTACGCACATAAGACGAAGCGGCGGAGATCGACTCGCGCATGACATCCTTGAGGTTGCCAGTCACGGTCATCTTGCCCTTGCCAGGCATCATCAGGGCTTCGATGGTCAGCAATTCACCGCCCACTTCCGTCCATGCAAGGCCCGTCACAACACCAACCTGGTCTTCACCCTCGGCAATGCCATGCTTGTATTTGGGAACACCAAGATACTGCTTCACAAGATCACCATCGACCTTGATCTTCGTCTTCTTCTTAGCCGTCATCAAATCCTTCACGGCCTTGCGGGCAAGCGTGTTGGTTTCGCGTTCGAGGCTGCGAACACCCGCTTCACGCGTATAATTCTCGATCATCACCTTGATAGCATCGGCTGTGACTTCGAATTCCTTCTTGTCCAGACCATGGTGTTCCATGGCCTTAGGGACCAGATGGCGCTTGGCGATTTCAGCCTTTTCCTCTTCGGTGTAACCAGCAAGGCGAATGATTTCCATGCGGTCGAGAAGAGCGGGCGGAATGTTCAAGGTGTTCGAAGTTGTGACGAACATCACATTCGACAAATCATATTCCACCTCAAGATAGTGGTCCATGAAGGTCGAGTTTTGTTCGGGGTCCAAAACCTCAAGCAAAGCCGCAGAAGGATCGCCACGGAAATCCATGCCCATCTTGTCAATTTCATCGAGCAGGAAGAGCGGATTGGACTTCTTGGCCTTCTTCATCGACTGGATGATTTTGCCAGGCATCGAACCAATGTAAGTCCGACGATGACCGCGAATTTCCGATTCATCGCGCACACCACCAAGGCTCATGCGAACGAATTCGCGCCCAGTTGCCTTTGCGATGGATTTGGCCAGCGACGTCTTGCCAACACCTGGAGGCCCCACAAGGCACAGAATTGGTCCACGAAGCTTCTTGGTGCGGGTTTGCACGGCGAGATATTCGACGATGCGTTCCTTCACCTTCTCAAGTCCGAAGTGATCGGAATCAAGAACGCCTTGCGCAAAATTGAGATCAGACTTCACCTTGGAGTTGACACCCCATGGCAAGCTTAAAATCCAATCCAGATAGTTGCGAACCACCGTGGCTTCAGCCGACATCGGACCCATCTGACGAAGCTTCTTCACTTCGGCTTCAGCGCGTTCGCGAGCTTCTTTTGAGAGCTTTGTGTCGGCAACCTTCTTGGCGATCTCGTCAATCTCGTTGCGTTCGCTGCCATCGCCATCGCCGAGTTCTTTCTGAATGGCCTTCATCTGCTCATTCAAATAATACTCGCGCTGGGTCTTTTCCATCTGGCGCTTGACGCGGCTGCGGATGCGCTTCTCAACATTGAGAACCGAAATCTCACCTTCCATCAAGCCAAAGCACTTCTCCAGCCGCTCTTCAACTGAAGCAGTTTCAAGAAGCATTTGCTTGTCAGCAATTTTGATAGCGAGATGAGCAGCAATGGTGTCAGCGAGCTTCGCGTTGTCCGTGATCTGCGAAAGTGTCGCCAGAACTTCCTGGGGAACTTTCTTGTTCAACTTCACATAGGACTCAAATTGCGTCACAGCTGTTCGCGCCAATGCTTCCGCGTCGACGTCACCGGACGTCACGTTGGGCATCAACGAAACTTCAGCTTCAAAATATTCGCTGCGATCCGTAAACTTTTCGATGCGCGCACGCTCAACGCCCTCGACTAGAACCTTCACGGTTCCATCAGGCAGTTTGAGAAGTTGCAACACCTGGGCCAGCGTGCCCACTTCAAAAATTGTATCCACCGCAGGATCATCATCACCAGGATTTTTCTGGGCGACAAGCATGATGCGTTTTGATTCACGCATCACCTCTTCAAGGGCCTTGATGGATTTTTCGCGCCCCACAAACAGCGGCACAATCATGTGCGGGAAAACCACAATGTCGCGCAACGGCAATACGGGGAGAGTTTCAGTGCCTTTTGTCTTTGTCATTTTCATTCCTTCACTGCGGTGTCCGGCCCTTCAAGGCACCGGACGCCGCAACTCATTTATGACAAGCATGTGGCGAGTGCTTGCCACGTTTTCAAGGCCACAAACTAGGCGGAGGCAGGCGCCATTTTCCCGTTCGCCTGCTTGTCGCGATCAGCATAAATCAGCAATGGCTTGGCTTCGCCATCCACTACTTCCTTGGAAATCACGACCTCTTCAACACCCGCCATTCCCGGCAGATCATACATGGTGTCGAGCAGAATTGATTCCATGATAGACCGCAAACCGCGAGCACCCGTCTTGCGCTCGATGGCCTTGCGCGCAATCGACTTCAACGCCTCTTCTGGCAGTGTGAGCTTCACACCTTCCATCTCGAACAAGCGCTGATATTGCTTCACGATGGCATTCTTCGGAGCCGAGAGAATCTCCACCAAAGCAACTTCGTCAAGATCTTCAAGCGTGGCAACAACGGGCAACCGGCCCACAAATTCCGGGATCAAACCAAAGCGCAGCAAATCTTCCGGCTCCAGTTCGCGTAAGACAGCGCCTGTGCGCCGATCATCGGGACCGCGTACCGTGGCACCAAAGCCAATGCCAGTACCTTTGGAACGCTGCGAAATGATGCGCTCAAGACCCGCGAATGCGCCGCCACAGATGAACAGGATATTGGACGTGTCAACCTGCAAGAATTCCTGCTGCGGATGCTTGCGGCCACCCTGCGGCGGGACCGAAGCCACAGTGCCTTCCATGATCTTGAGCAACGCCTGCTGAACGCCTTCGCCCGACACATCGCGGGTGATTGAAGGATTGTCAGACTTGCGGCTGATCTTGTCGATTTCATCGATGTAAACAATGCCGCGCTGGGCCCGCTCGACATTATAGTCGGCAGACTGCAGCAATTTGAGAATGATGTTCTCAACGTCTTCACCCACATAACCGGCCTCAGTCAGTGTCGTGGCGTCAGCCATGGTAAAGGGCACATCGAGAATGCGCGCCAGTGTTTGGGCGAGCAAGGTCTTGCCTGAACCTGTAGGCCCGACCAGCAGAATATTGGACTTGGCCAATTCCACATCGCCATTCTTGGCCGTGCCATGGTTCAAACGCTTGTAGTGATTGTGAACAGCAACCGAGAGCACGCGCTTGGCGTGATCCTGGCCGATGACATAATCATCAAGTACCTTGCGAATTTCGTGAGGCGTCGGAACCCCATCCTTCGACTTTGTGAGAGCTGACTTATTCTCTTCACGAATAATGTCCATGCAGAGCTCAACGCATTCATCGCAGATGAACACGGTTGGGCCAGCAATAAGTTTCCGCACTTCATGCTGGCTCTTGCCGCAGAAGGAGCAATAGAGCGTATTCTTCGAATCGCTCTGGGGGGCTTTGCTCATGGGAATTTCCTTTCTCCTCGAACCTGTTGGGGCTCGCCGGGCAAGTTTAGCCCGAATTTCCGACTCAAATCCAGCTTGCACAGGCCAATGTTAATCTTTCCTTGCTGTGCATCCACAACATAACTGGACACTGTAAGAAGCGGTTCCAACTACTTGGAATCACTCAATTCTGGTCGCTTTTCCAAGATCTTGTCGATCAGGCCGAACTTCACGGCCTCTTCGGCGGTCAAGAAATTGTCACGTTCCAGGGCGTCTTCGATCTCTTTGATCGTCCGGCCCGTGTGTTTTACATAAATTTCATTAAGGCGGCGCTTCATCTGCTCAACGTTGCGCGCATGGATCATGATATCAGTCACCTGACCCTGAAAACCACCTGAAGGCTGATGCACCATCACGGATGAATGCGGCAAAGCAAAACGCAAGTCTTTGTGGCCAGCCGTGAGCAATAGTGACCCCATGGACGCCGCCTGCCCCATGACAGTTGTGGAAATGACTGGGCGGATAAACTGCATCGTATCATAAATCGCCATGCCCGCTGTGACGGAACCGCCCGGCGAGTTGATGTACATCGAAATTTCTTTCTTGGGATTTTCCGCCTCAAGAAACAGAAGCTGCATGCAGATCGATGCTGCCACCTGGTCGTCAACTGCACTGTTCAAGAAAATGATGCGTTCGCGCAAAAGCCGCGACGGCAAATCATAAACACGCTCACCCCGGGATTCCTGCTGGATGACGGAAGGCCAAAACGAAGCCTTGGTTACAAAATCATTAGAATCAAACATGGAACTTCCTCAAGTCAAACGTGAATCAGTCATAATCAGCCAACATAGATAGGGAGTGAAAGCATCGATGTGAAGGGGGTGGGTCCGACGGATAAAATAGGCCTCGCCGTCCCAGTATTATTACAAGGAATACGTGATGACCCAATCCACGGATCAAACACTGTCTTTCGTAGCCCTGAACCGCTTTGGTCTAGGTGCCAAACCGGGGACAGATCTTGCCTCCTTAACCGCAGATCCGCGAGGGTTTCTCAAGCAGGAACTTGGCCAGAAATCAGAGATCATCAACGCACCCGGGCTTTTGGATACCAAATCCGGACTGCAAGCCCTT
>JBDSTO010000158.1:0-7147 GCA_039928255.1 Aestuariivirga sp.
GTTAATATCAACTTGTTCATAACATTCTCCATTTATCGTGAAAGCCGTCGATTCATGGATAGAGGATTGCCGATCTTGGCAAGCTGACTCGCACTGTCAGAGAAATGTAAGGGAGCGAACTTGGCGAACGCTATCGCCCGCCGCGTCTCACCCCGTCCAGCCCAGGCCTGCTGCCACGCAGTTCATCGTCATCAACAGGGGCATGTTCATCGTGTCATCACCTTTGCCGCCACGGGTTTCGCGCAGCAATTCGACCTGCCAGTTATTGGCTTGATCAACCATCGCACGCACGCGCTCAAAACGGCGACGGAAGGAATGGAAGCGTTCGCAAAGCTGCTTGTCGCCGGAAAGCTGCAGGATAACTTTCGACGTACGGGCATGTTCATGCCTGATCAGCGCGAACAGCCGTTCGGCATCGTCGCGGTTCTGCACCAGACCGGAATATTTCTCCGCTACATCCATGTCGGCCAGGAAAAGCGATTTTTCAACTTCATCGATGGCCAATCGGAAGCCCGGCGATTTCAGGAACATTTCCTTGAGGAGCTTGAGGCCAGCCTCGCCGCGCGCCGAAATGAAATCATCCAAAGCATAGCCAAGGCCATACCAGCCCGTGAGCAGATGGCGGTTCTGACTCCAGGCAAAGACCCATGGAATGGCGCGAAGATCGCTCAAGCCTTTGGCGCCAAAGCGACGTGAGGGCCGCGAACCGATTTTGAGAAGTGCCAGCTCTTCAACCGGGCTTGATTGCTGAAAGTAAGTAATCAAAGCCGGATCGGTGGCCAGTTTCTGGTAGGCCTTGAAGGAGAGCTGGGCGATTTCTTCAACGGCTGATTGATGCTCAGGATTCAAACGCTGTGACGGCTCCCCTGCCGATTTCAGCGAATGAAGCAAAACAGCAGACGTCAGTGTTTCAAGATTGATCTGCGCCGTGCCGCGATTGGCGAATTTCGAAGAGACAACTTCGCCCTGCTCGGTCACGCGCATGCGGCCACCCACGGTGCCTTGCGGCTGGGCGGCAATGGCGCGACCTGCTGGTGCACCGCCACGGCTCACCGAACCGCCGCGGCCATGGAAGAAGCTGATCGCCACATTGGCTTTCTCGCCCACGCGGATCAGGCGGCGCTGCGCTTCGAACAATTCAAAAGAGGCGCAGAAGAAGCCGCCGTCCTTATTGGAGTCGGAATAGCCCAACATGATTTCCTGAACGCCGCCATTGTCCTTCACACTTTGATCAACGATGGCATTGGAGAGCAAGGATTCCATGATGGCGGGGCCGGCGCGCAAGTCGTCAATCGTTTCAAACAATGGCACAACGCGGATGCGGCAAGTTTTATGCGAAGCGGGATCGCTGAACAGGCCACAATATTTGGCCAAGAGATAAAGACCCAGAACGTCATCAGCACTTTGCGTCATCGACAGAATGAATGTGCCAATGGCTTGCGGGTCTGGACCATCCAAGGTTTCGCGAATGAGATGCAACAGGCCCAAAACTTCTGCTGCCTCTTCCGAGAGATCGCGGAACTGCGGCACGAAGGCCATGGGGTGTTCCAGTTCGGCCTTGATCCATGCGCTCCAGCCTTCAGAATGAACTTCCGGCGGCTCGTTCTTGGAGAGCGGGTTCATCTTGCCCCAGATTTCGCCGAGCACGCGATTGGTGACCGTGGTGTTCTGGCGCAGGTCCAGGCTTGCGGTGCGGAAACCAAAGACTTCGGCTTCCCAGCGCACAGGGCGAACGAGCGATGTGGCAAGGCCCGGCGCTTTCATTTCGGCCAGAGCAGATTCGGCTTGATGCAGATAATCAATCAACTCTGCGACCTTGTTGAACGGCTTGGTCTTGCTGTCTGGCTCAAAAGTCGCGCGCAGTCGTCGCCTGAGTGCCGTGAAATATTGGCGGAAAGGTTCCTGAAGGTTGCGCGAGGTGATGGTGGCCCCACCAACAACCAGCTTTAACTGCTCCTTCAAAAGAATTGAAAAGCTTTCAGGAATTGGCATTTCGGTATCCGATACGGACACAAACTGCGCCAAATCCTTCAGCTTCAAATCAAGCCGCTGCACTGATGCCTTGGACATTTCGGCCAGCGCGCGCTTTGTGGTGTCGACGGTGACAAAAGGGTTGCCGTCGCGGTCACCACCAATCCAGGAGGAGAATTTAACGGGCGGGCGAATATGCGCGGTGAGTTCAGGATAATGGCGGATCAACGCGGCCTGCATAATTTCGCAAACAGCGGTGGTGCGATCAAAAAGAGCATCACGGAAAAAATGCAGGCCCCAGGCCACTTCACTTTCAACGGTCGGCTTTTCGATGCGGATTTCTCCGGTCATCCACAAAAGGTCGATTTCATTGCGAAGCTGGAAGAGCAACTGGTCACGCTCACGCGGCGTCCAGCGGTTGGATTCAAGCTCATAGAGTTTCAGATAAATGCGGCGATGGATTTCGAGAACGGTGACGCGCTTTGCTTCTGTCGGATGGGCTGTGATGGTTGGCCCAACGTCAAGTTTGCCGAGCATGTCTTTTACGGTTTCAGCCGAAACACCTGCAGCGGCGGCTTGCGCCAAAGACTGGCTGAGCGAGCCTCCGACATGATCCGGTCCGGCCTTCTTTTCAAGCGAGCGGCGGTTGCGGATGGCGGCGTTTTCTTCGGCAATATTCATCAGTTGCAGCCAGATGCCGATGGTCTGTAACGCGTGCTCAACCAGATTGAGCGGAATTTGTGCGGATGCTTCGGGACTATCCAGAATGGGGAGAACTGCCGGCTCCCTCGATTTGATGACCTGGCGGAGCAAATCGCGCAGCTGTGCCGTCACCTCATCAATGTAGCTGATGTCTTCGGTGGGAATGGCAGTGACCTGATTCATGGCTATTGCCGCCCTGTTGCGGTGCGGTCCTCAAACTATGAGGGATTTGTGCAATGCAACAAGAGTTGAGTCAACTGCTAAATCTAGGTTTGCGTTGCAGCATGGCAGTGTTTAAGCAGCCTTCATGTTGACGATTAATGATTTGACCTACCGCATTGGCGGGCGCGTTCTTCTGGAGGGTGCGTCCGTTGCCATCCCGGCTGGCCACAAGGTGGGGCTTGTGGGGCGCAATGGCACGGGGAAATCCACCCTGCTGAAGCTGATCCTGAATGAGCTGCCGTCTGAATCAGGCGGTGCATCGGTGCCGCGGAACGCGCGCATCGGCACCGTGGCGCAGGAAGCGCCGGGTGGTTCTGAAACCCTCCTCGAAGTTGTGATGGCGGGCGACAAGGAGCGCACCTCGCTTTTGGCCGAAGCCGAAACAGCGACTGACCCGCATCGCATTTCCGACATTCAAATTCGACTTGCCGATATTGACGCGCATTCAGCGGAGTCCCGCGCTGCCGTCATTCTGGCTGGGCTTGGGTTTTCGGAAGAGACGATGAACGGCCCCTGCTCGGCACTGTCTGGCGGTTGGCGCATGCGCGTGGCCCTTGCCGCCGCCCTGTTTGGCGCACCTGATGTTCTGCTGCTCGACGAGCCCACCAACTATCTCGATCTTGAAGGCTCGATCTGGCTGCAGAGTTATATCCGCGCCTATCCGCATACAATTTTGTTGGTCAGCCATGACCGCGATCTTCTCAACATTTCGGTCGATGCAATTCTGCATCTCGACCAGATGAAGCTCACTTTATATCAGGGCAACTACGACAATTTTGAACGCCAGCGCCGCGAGAAGCAGGCCCTCAACGTCAAAATGAAAAAGAAGCAGGATGACCAGCGCGCCCACATGCAGGCGTTTGTGGACCGCTTCAAAGCCAAGGCGTCGAAAGCGCGTCAAGCGCAGAGCCGCATGAAGGCGCTGGCCAAGCTTGAGCCCATCGCCGACATGATCGAAGATCGCGTGGCGCCGTTCAATTTTCCAAATCCGGAAAAGCCCCTGGCGCCGCCTGCTGTCTCCTGGGAAAAATGCGCTGTGGGGTATGGCGACGCCGCACCTGTCCTCAAGAATATTTCTCTGCGCCTTGATCCTGATGACCGCATCGCGCTGTTGGGCTCCAACGGCAACGGCAAGTCGACCTTCGCCAAATTGTTGTGCGGCAAGCTCAAGCCCATGCTCGGTGAAATGAAACATCCGGGCAAGCTGACCATCGGCTATTTCGCCCAACATCAGTTGGACGAACTTTCCGAAGACCGCACGCCGTTTGAATATATTTCGGAACTCATGCCCGATGCGCCGGTGTCTAAGCGCCGCGCCAAATTGGGGGCGCTTGGTTTTGGTGTCCAGCTTGCTGATTCAAAATGCTCGGTGCTTTCGGGCGGTGAAAAGGCCCGCATGCTGTTCATGCTGGCCACTTATCATGCGCCGCACGTTCTCGTCATGGACGAGCCCACAAACCATTTGGACATCGACAGCCGCGAAGCCTTGATCATGGCGATCAATGATTATGAAGGCGCTGTGGTTCTCATCAGCCATGACCGCCACATTATTGAAACTTCGGTTGATCGGCTGTGGCTGGTGAAAGACGGAACAGTTTCCGTGTTTGACGGCGACATGGATGACTACACCGATCTGGTTTTGGGCCGGAAGCCCGCCACCAAGAAGGTTGAGGCACCCAAGACTCCAAAGATTTCCCCCCAAGTGGCCCGCAAAAAATCCGCCGACCTTATTGCCAAGATCGACCAGTTGCGCGGCAAGCTTGATGTGCTGGACAATGCGCTGGCTGATCACACGATTTATAAAGAGTCGCCCAAGAAGGCGTCGGATTTTGCCAAGCTGCGCAGCAAATTTGCCAACGAATTGGACGCTGTAGAAACCGAGTGGCTGGAACTGCAGGAGACTGAGAATGCATGATCTCACCCACAGCTTCTGGGGCATGGCCTGCCTCGCCATTTTCCTGTTCTCCTACGTCCTGGTTATTTTTGAAGACAAATTGCATTTGCGCAAATCAAAGCCGGTGCTGGTGGCCGCTGGTTTGATCTGGGTCATCATCGGCATTGCTTTCGCAAAACTGGGGATCAGTAAGGAAGCCGAAGAAGCATCAACCCATCTGTTCTTTGAATATGGCGAGTTGCTGCTGTTTTTGCTGGTTGCCATCACCTATGTGAACACGCTGGAAGAACGTCGCGTGTTTCAAGTGCTGCAGGCCAAGCTCGGCGAATATGGATTTACCTACAAGCAACTCTTCTGGATCACCGGCGGCATTGCGTTTATGCTTTCTCCAGTTCTCGACAACCTCACCACGGCGTTGATCCTTGGTGCACTGGTTATGGCGGTGGGCAAGGATTCGCCGCGCTTTGTGGCAGCAGCTTGCGTGTCCATCGTCGTTGCCGCCAATGCGGGCGGTGCGTTTTCGCCCTTTGGTGACATCACCACATTGATGGTGTGGCAGAAGGGCAAGGTTCTGTTCTTTGAATTCCTGGCGCTATTTCTGCCCTCGCTGGTGAACTGGCTTGTCCCAGCCCTCATCATGAGCTTTGCCATTCCAAAAGGGAAACCGGCACCCGTCAAGGAAACGTTCACGCTGAAGCCCGGCGCCATCGGGGTGATTGTGCTGTTCGCCGCAACGATTGTGACTGCTGTTTCGTTCCGCAATTTTCTGGGCTTGCAACCCGCCTTGGGCATGATGCTGGGTCTCGGCTACCTGCAACTCCTCGCTTACTACCTGCAACGGCAGGGCTCGCGCCGCGGCAAGGCCGAGATGGTGCTTGATTCCTTCAAGCAGATTGAGCGCGTCGAATGGGACACACTGCTCTTCTTCTTTGGCGTGATTTTCGCGGTGGGTGGCCTTGGTGTGATGGGCTACCTCGCGATGGCCAATGAATTTCTTTACGGTGCCTATGGCGCGACCACGGCCAATATCGTGGTCGGGCTTTTGTCTTCGATTGTCGACAACATTCCCCTGCTCTTTGCCGTCCTCACCATGGACCCGCAGATGAGCCATGTTGAATGGCTGCTTCTGACATTGGCCACAGGTGTTGGTGGGAGCTTGCTGTCAGTGGGATCAGCTGCAGGCGTGGCACTGATGGGGCTGGCCGGGAAGAACTACACCTTCATGAGCCATCTCAAATGGAGCTGGGCCGTGCTGCTGGGCTACATCGCCAGCATTGGGGTGCACATGCTGGTGAATGGTATCTGATTAAACTCTTCCCGCCTCCCAACCCAGAATGGCGCGCTTTCTGGTGAGGCCCCAATGATAACCAGTAAGATCGCCCGACTTTCCAATGACGCGATGACAGGGCACGACGAATGAGATTGGGTTCTTTCCCACAGCCGCCCCTACAGCCCGCGCGGCCTTGGGCTTTCCCAATCTCGTAGCAATGTCGCCATAGGTGACAGCCCGCCCGCGCGGAATTTTAAGCAGGGTCTCCCACACGCTGATTTCAAAATCACTGCCGATCATGGTCACGCGCAAGGGCTGGCCATCCACCGCATCAGCAAAGACGCGCGCGGCATAGGGCGCTGTCTTGGCCGAATCTTCGCGGAAGATCGCATTGGGCCAGCGCCGGGTCATATCGGCCAAGGCTGCGACCTCGCCCCCTTCATCGGAGAAGGCCCTGCCGCACAAGCCGTGTTCTGTCACCATGGCCAAAGCCAGTCCAAAGGGCGATGGATGGAAGCCATATGAAATAACCAAGCCCTGCCCCTTGGCCTTGTAGGTGCCGGGCGACATCGCCTCGTGGACGATGAACAGGTCATGGAGGCGCCCCGGTCCGGACAATCCGGTTTCAAGGGCTGTATCAAGAATGCTGGCTGAATCTTTCAACATGGCGCGGGCATGGTCCAGTGTGAGGGCTTGCAGGAAGGCCTTGGGTGTCAACCCCGCCCAGCGGGTGAAAAGCTTTTGCAATTGATCGGGGCTGAGGCCCACAGGCGCGGCCAAGCTTTCAAGCGAAGGCTGGTCGCGCCAATTCTCGTAAAGGTCGGCCAGAACGGCGCGGACCTTGTTGTAATCTTCGAGCGATGAATGTTGTTCGTGTTCCATGTTGAGAAACTAGGCCAAGGCGGAAGCCGCATCCACCCGATTTACGCCGATCTCCCTCCCCGCGTTGCGGGGAGGAGGGAGAAAATCAAATCTTGCGAATTGCCATTACCGATTTCAACTCATTGGCCAGCGATTGCCGCTCCTCTGCTCCGAGGAACGACGCAATTTCAGTGTGCTCGCCACGCGAGACGAGGAACAGCTTTCCG